>DQGZ01000072.1 GCA_003531345.1 Alphaproteobacteria bacterium
TAAGGGAGAGAGGTGGAACGGGGGCAAACAAATTAAATACATTTGTACCTCTGAATAATTGCAAAGCTGTTCTGGTAGGGTGCGTTGGTCCTAATACTGTTAATTCTAAATTCGTTACTGATGGTCTGGAAAAAAATCAGGTTAAACTGAGTAACAGCGGTAAAACGCTATTATCAACCAGAAAAGGTTTGATAGTCACACTTAAAAATAAAAGTGACAGGACGGTGTTTAGTTTTTCGTATAATGCTCCATCGATTTATCAGGATTTAGATTTTTTAAAAAGCCAAATTGACAGATCAAACGGTGTTTTTATTGAATCTGCTCTAATAAATATGGCTGGAAGTAATGATGCTGGCAGAAAGAGCAGTTTTTCAGAGGTATTGGAGTATTGCAAAGAGAAGGGAGTTGATATTTTTTTCTCCCCCCCTACCAAACAGGAGCTTGCTAATAAAAAAAACTTTCAGGCAGTATTTAATAAAGCATTCAGATATGCCAATACGGTAGCAATGAATGAGAAAGAAGCTATTTGGGCAACAGCCGATCCTGGATTTAAAGGTGATGTGAACTTGCCAGATGATTTTAACTTTGGTGGCGGAATAGATGAAGTTCCTGATGAAAAACTAAAATCTGCTTTAAAGGCAATTCATGCAAAGGTTAAAGCAGAACCACAATCAGCTAATGGTAAGCCAAAAGTTGTATTTGTCAGTGTTGGTAAGGCTGGGTCATTTGCCATTACAGAAAATCAAATTATTTTTAAGGAAGCAAAAAAAGTAATTCAGGTTGAGAACACAATAGGTGCTGGTGATGCTTTTGCAGCTGGTGCAACTGCAAAATACGTACAGCAGATAAATAGTGGTGAAGAATTAAACTTGGAGGAAATGCTTATTACTGGAAATAATATTGCAGCAGCAGTAGTTCAGCAAAAAGGGGCGCAATTATCAAGTAAGGTTGTTGTTGCTGCGGCTGAGGATAAGGTTCCAACAAAAGGTTTGTTGGACAGAGTTACATCAGCGGTGCAAAAATTTATTTCAGGAGTTAAAGATACAATTTTTAGGTAAAATTATGAACTACGCAAAAAAAATATCGGAAATAAGCAATAGTGAATCAGTTTATTTCTTGAGGTTAAAAGACGAAAACACCTATTACTGGCACTATATAAAAGTTCCAAAAATAAAAGAATCTTTGTTAAAAAAACTAGAGCAGGGCAGCGAAATAGATGTTGCTACTCTAGGTCATATACTCGAATCTGGTTATGGGTTTTTACCATCTGATGAAGTAATCAAAAAATATGAGGCAGTTACTCAATAACTGCTACCTTATTATTGTACTTTTTCCCTTGCCGTTTATGGCTTTTTTAAAGCTGCCTTCTTCGTGCAGATCAAATACTACTATTGGCAGTTTGTTCTCTCTGGCTATTGCTATTGCGGCGCCGTCCATAACTTTTAGGTCGTCCTCAAGTACTTTTTTGTAGGTGAGTTCCTTGTAGTGTTTTGCGGTTTTATTCTTTTTGGGGTCACTATCATATACGCCGTCAACCTGTGTGCCTTTGAACAATGCGTCGCACTCAAGCTCCATTGCCCTTAATGCCGCTGCGGTATCAGTGGTAAAATAAGGGTTGCCAGTACCAGCCGCACAAATAACTATCCGCCCTTTTTCCATATGCCTGATAGCACGCCTGCGGATAAATGCCTCACAAACCGTATCCATCGGTATAGCTGAAAGCACCCGTGTATATTTTCCCATACCTTCCAGAACATTCTGTAGTGCCAGTGAGTTCATAACAGTGGCAAGCATACCCATATAATCAGCGCCTGCACGCTCCATTCCAGCTTCTGCTGCTTTCATTCCACGGAAAAGATTACCAGCGCCAACCACAATGGAAACCTCAGCCCCCGTATCTACAACATCAGCAATATCCTTGCATATGCGCTTTACCGTTGGCATATCAAGCCCGTAATGCTGGTCTCCCATTAATGCTTCGCCAGATAATTTGAGAAGGATGCGTTTGAATTTCATAAATTTTAAAGATACTGGATTTATTTTTTGGTTTTTTAATATCGCTGAGTATAAATAGCAAGTTCATACTTGCAATTAAGACAGGGGTTAATATTAGGGTGGTAAGGATTGGCTAGATGCAAGAATCTAACGGGTTGTTTATAGCAAAATCATCCAAAGAGTTAACGTTAATGATAATTATCATCTAACCTGCTGAAATATTATAAATAGCGGCAATATAGGTTTTGTATACCACACTATTTAAATAATCCCCCACCTCATAAACCCCTCTATTTTTTACTGGAGATAAAAGGGTTAAATAATACCTCTATCTTTCTCATTATTAGGAACAGGCGATTTAAAAATCTCATATAACAATCTTGTTTCAGGCACTAAATCCTCATCTCCGCTAGACAAAGCAAAATCTTGTTTCACTTTTTCCCTAAGTCTACCTAACGCCGTTCTATATGCACTAGTATCAGGATTAAATCCGAATAATTTAAGAGCCTCCTTCTTTTCTACTCCGTTAGCAATTGCGAATAACGCATTTATGCAATTTTCAAAACTTTTTTTTCGGTATTTTGTAATTAAAAAATTTTTAATTTCTTCTGCTGAAACTTCATTTTCTGGATCAAATAATATATCTAGCGGACCGTCAGATTCATTATTTAATCTTACATATTCTTTAGCAAATTTACTTTCTTTCCCTCTGGCTCTGTAGGTATCTATTATTGCATTTTTCACAACATTGTAAATATAAGTAGATAGATTTGATTCCCCTCTGAACACATCTACTGAACTTGATAATTTATCTAAAACAAATTCAAGATTCTCGTCGCTAGGATGCCCCCCCTTAAATCTACTAGCTACAACCTTAGAATATAACACCCTGCATATATACCCTAAACTACCCTTTAAGCTTTCAGAATCTTTGCATTTTTCATAAATTTTGTTGACCAGATTATTTATTTTTGCTGGCTCATTTTTACTAAATTCTTCTAACTCTTTAAGTAATTCAGTAGTAAAAAATTTAAGTTGTCCATTAAGTAAACTATCTATCGCTTTGCCCATAAATATTTCATTATTCTTTTTTCAATTGGAACATAAAAAAGCTAATAAATCGTTAATTTTAGGTTAATATACCACGAGGTGCCCTAAATGTAAAATAATAATTGGTTGCAATCTCCATATTGCAATAATACCTTGCAATTAAGACAGGGGTTAGGTATTAGGGGGGGGTGGCTAAGTAAGCACAATTGTTTTTTTGAAAAAACTAAATCTTATAAAATTCAATTAGGTAAGGAATGCTTAATTAGTCACCTCTGTCTCTTTTTATCTGAATATTATTAGATTTTGAAAAATTGTTATAAGTAATTGTTGCTTCTGGTTTGTATTCAATATTTTCAAGGTTTATATCTGCCAGTTTTATATAAGCTTTTTGGATGTTTCCATTCATGCTAGTTTCAAAATTTATACTAATTCCTGTTAATTCAGCTGTTTCCCTTAAGATTTTTTTTTCCTCTTCAGTGAAGCCATCTAAGCTAGCATGCAAGACATTTTCCTTAAATGAATAGAAATCTGCAAATATATTTTTCTCACTCTGAATCTCATTTATCTTGTTTAAAATAATATTCTTCCCATCAGTACCAAAGAGGTCTTCAAGCTGTCGATCATCCTTAAATTGTCCCAACTCATCTTCTCGTATTATCCCTCGCTCTATAAAACCAGAAATTATTTTTGCCCCGCCTAGTTTTTTATCTTCACTATCGCTAGAACTAAAATTATAGAGCATTATCTTTCCTTCTTGCCTCAGCAAAATATCTTCTGGATAATACTCCATAGCATCAAGCTTTTCAAAATATGCTCTACAACTCTCATCTGATTTATCAAATGGAATTCGATAATCATCTTCTAGAATAATTGAGCTGAACAGATTTTGATTTTTTTGAGCAAATTCAATAAAGTGTTTTGTAAATTCAGAGTTAACATCTACGTCATTTTGAGATAGTGAAACAGCTAGGTCTTTCAAGTTTTGGTTACTTAAATTATCAAAAAAGTTAGGCCTTTGTTCAAATAGACTTTTTACAAAAAGTGAATCTGAAATTGACTTAAGTGTAAGAACGCCAATATTGTCAATAAGTTGCTTATCCGTAGAATGCGCTAAGAAGAGTCTGTTTAGTTCTTCATTATTGTGCCTTATAGCTTGAAAAAGATATTGGTCAAAATTTTCTTCTATAATAAATCCAGATTCAAGTATATCTCTAACCTTTGAAATATCTTTATTTTTTATACTAATTCCTGAAAGGGCTATATACATCTTCTCTGAGTTTTCAATATCTGCAATACTAGCATTCGGAGAATTATCTCCTGCCCAAGCTATATATTTTGCAAGGTTTTTATACATGTCAGGAATATCATCAATAGATTTAGCTTCAGATAAAAGAATAACCAATTTATTAAAATCCTCTGTATTTATATCAATAAAACCGTCTTGATCATTATTCCCCAAAATTTTAGATGCGGCGGCATAAAGTATATCAGATCTTCCTTGAGCATCTTTCTTAAAAAAATCACCAACTTTTCTGTTGAGATTAATTATGGTTTTTTCATTAATATTATCTGAAGATCTAACCATTATATAGGGGTTGGTCTGTATCGGGTTTAAGGAGATAAGACTCATTTGTAAGAGTGCATTGGCTGTTATAGGACCTTGGTAAACCCCGCTTTTCATATAGCTTATTATATTGCCTAGCTCTGATGCAGAAGATGGATTAAGCTCATCTGATAAAGTTGTCAGACCATTAAATTTATCTAATTTTGTATCATTGAAATAGCTACCACCGTTGCAATTAATTATAAAAAGTTCATTATTTTGTTCCTTAGGGAGAAATGAGGTTAGATCCTTTGTTTTTAGGTTAACCCCAGCAAGGCTTTTATGAATCCCACCTTTTGCAACTGTACCATGGGTAAATATAACAGAAGTTATTTTTCTATCAGGCTCTTCCCTCAAAAAAATATCGTACTTTTCTTTGAGATATCTTTGTAAATCTTTCTCATCACCCTTAAAATCTCTTAGGTCTATTATATTTACATCAGGTTCATTTAATCCAGTTGAAATGAAGCCAGACTTTAAATCTTCAATTGATGGAGTAAATGGACTGTTGTCCAGATTTTGTCCATAAATCACAAACACTCTAGGCTTATCTCCTGACATGGTAAAATCGTTAATTTTAGGTTAATATACCACGGGGTGCCCTAAATGTAAAATAATAATTGGTTGCAATCTCCATATTGCAATAATACCTTGCAATTAAGACAGGGGTTAGGTATTAGGGGGGGAGGGAATTAAAGACACTGGCTTAAGCTAATTCCTAATTCCTAACCCCTAATTCCTAGATAAAATGACCTGCTTTGATAATCCACAGAACGGCGCAGAACTAGTATTAAACACTTTGTATGACCTTGGTGTTGAGGTCATTTTTGGTTACCCTGGCGGTGCAGTGTTGCCGCTTTATGATGCTTTATTTAAACAAAACAAAATTCGCCACATCCTTGTTCGCCATGAGCAGGGTGCAGCCCACGCAGCAGAAGGTTATGCACGCTCCACTGGTAAAGTTGGCTGCGTGTTAGTTACCTCTGGTCCAGGTGCTACCAACACTGTTACAGGCCTTGCGGATGCCATGCTTGACTCAATACCGATAGTTGTTTTAACAGGGCAGGTTGCAACCCACCTTATCGGTTCTGATGCTTTTCAGGAAGCTGACACAGTAGGAATAACTATGAGTTGTACAAAACATAATTATCTGGTCAAAAAACCTGAGGATCTGCAAAATACTATTCGTGAAGCGTTCTATGTTGCTAAGTCTGGTCGCCCAGGTCCTGTAGTGATTGACCTTCCGAAGGATATTCAATTACAGCAACCAAAATTTTCAGTAACGGAAAAATTAAGGGCGCATCGTTCTTATGTTCCGCCAACAACGGCCTCAGAAGATGCAATTGAAACCGCAATAAACCTTATAGCAAATGCTAAAAAGCCTGTGTTTTACACTGGTGGTGGCATGGTAAATTCTGGTTCGGAAGCTTGTGAGGCACTGGTTGAATTCGTTAAACTTACTGGTTATCCGATAACCTCAACATTAATGGGGCTTGGTGCTTACCCAACATCTGATGTACAATTTTTGAAAATGCTTGGTATGCACGGCAGCCTTGAGGCAAACATGGCAATGGCAAATTGCGACGTTATGATAAACATCGGTGCTCGTTTTGATGACCGTATAACAGGCAGGAAAGATGCTTTTTCAGTGGGTTCAAAAAAGATCCATGTGGATATTGACCCTTCATCAATAAGTAAAAACATTAAGGCTGATGTTCATGTTGTGGGTGATGCAAAACTAGTTATAAAACAATTCATTGAGGCTTGGAAAAAGAAGAATCTGCATACTGATGAAGTAGCCCTCAAAAAATGGTGGAAGGAGATAGAAGGGTGGAGAGCACAGAAATCTTTTGCTTACAAACCATCTAACCAGCTGCCTCGTCCGCAGGAAGTTCTGGATAAATTAAACACATTATTAAAAAAAGAGAAAGACTATTTCATCACAACAGATGTGGGGCAGCACCAGATGTGGGCCGCCCAATATCTGGACTTTAACCAGCCAAATCGCTGGATGACCTCAGGTGGCTTAGGAACAATGGGTTATGGCTTGCCAGCTGCAATCGGTGTTCAGATAGCGCACCCAGATAAACAGGTTATCTGCGTTACTGGTGACGCATCAATACTAATGAATATGCAGGAATTCTGCACCGCAGTGCAATATCGCCTACCAGTAAAGATACTTATATTGAATAACGGCTACATGGGTATGGTTCGCCAATGGCAGGAATTATTCCACGGAGATAGGAAAAGTGAAAGTTATGTTGAAGCACTGCCTGATTTTGTAAAACTTGCCGAAGCTTTAGGCATGAAAGGTATGCGCTGTGACAAGCCAACCTCTATTGACGAAGCCTTAAAGCAAATGCTTGCCCATAATGGCCCAGTGATAATGGATATGATATCTGATAAGGCAGAAAATGTTTACCCGATGATACCAGCGGGCGCAGCACATTATGAGCTGAAATTAAACCCAGACAGCCCTGACATCAAAGTTGACGCCGCAGAAGCCGCAAAACAAGTTTAGTTTGCTGTTTTTTCTCTAGTTCTTCCCCTGCTTGGCGAACGAGGAGTTAGAGCTTGATTTCTTACGTGAAGGTTTAACGCCTTAGCTCCCTCTCCTATGGGAGAGGGATGGGGTGAGGGCATGAAATCCTATGGCAATCAATCCCAACTGCGTCATTGCGAGGAGCGATAGCGACGCGGCAATCCATCCTTAGAATACAAATACACTTTAGAATTATTATACTACATTCTTACGAGTACAGGCTTACCTTCCGATGGATTGCTTCGCATATGCTCGCAATGACGGTTTTGGGCAGTTTTTTCAAAAACTCGGGGGACGGCAGTAAGCTGGATTACTCTCGTCACCCTCTCCTACACCTCTCCCGCAAGCAGGGGGAAACTAAAGCTTAAATCAATAGCTTGATTAATTTTTCTAAATTGCCGTGGAACTAACTGCTAGACTATTACTGATAATTTCATTATTCAGACCATATCAAACTAAATATCAAGATGTTCATAGCTGAGTATAAGTCAACCCTGATAAGGATAGTAAAGGAAATAATAATGCCTTCATGGGTGAGGGTTGCGGTCGCCATTTTTTTAATGATGCTGATAGCGGCAACCAATTCATTCCAGGCACTTCTGATCCAGCCTGCGGTTGATAATACCCTTTTTAATACCGCAACTGACAATACCCTATACCAGATACCCATCATGATAATTGTTGTAACCTTGATGAAAGGTATAGCAATGTATTACCAGCAGGTTTTAAGCGCTTCAACCGCAGCAATGATAAATAACCAGATACGTCTTCGGCTTTACTCCTCCTTCATAAGATATGACATAGCAGACCATAATAACAGCTCATCTGCAAAGATGATATCATTACTGGTAAATGACATTAACGGCATGATGGGTGCCATAAACCTGCTTATATCAGGGGTGTTTAAAAACCTGTTCTCAGCGGTGTTTTTAATAGCAGTGATGGCATATATGAATTTAAAGCTAACATTGATAGCCCTTATAGCCCTGCCTTTGGCGATAGTACCTTTTGCAATAGTTTATCGTAAGATAAATAAATATACCAAGCAGAATCAGGAGCAGTTGGAAATGTTCACTGTAGTTGCTGATGATGGTTTGCGTGCTGTTCGGCTGGTTAAATCTATCAATGCAGAAAATTATGAAATAGGCAGGCTGCAAAGATCCCTTAATGGTTTGTATAGGATAATGTGGCGCATAGCCCGTGTTTCCAATATTCCATCGCCACTTAATGAAACGCTTATAGGCGTGGGTACGGCCGCAGTTTTATTTTACGGCGGCTCACTGGTTATGAGTGGTAATGCCACCCCAGGAAGTTTTTTTGCATTTTTTGCAGCGCTGATGATGGCATATAAGCCATTAAAATCTGTTGGGGGGTTAGGTTCACAGCTGCAAATATGCTTGATATGCGCTGGCAGGGTTTTTAATGCTATAGATAAAAAACCTAAAATAACTGATGCTGAAAATGCAAAAAAGCTTGAGAATGTAAAAGGCAATATCAGTTTTGATAATGTAGGCTTTTCATACCGTGAAGGGGTAAAAGCGCTTGATGACATATCATTCAATGTTGAGGCGGGAAAACATTACGCCTTTGTGGGGCATTCTGGTGGGGGTAAATCCACTATCATGAGTTTGCTGCTGCGTTTTTATGATGTAACCTCGGGTGCAATAAAAATAGAAGGGCAGGATATAAGGTCGGTAACCCTGCAATCCCTACGTGATAACATATCATATGTAGGGCAGGACGTTCAGCTTTTTGACCTGACAGTTAAGGAAAATATACTTTATGCAAAACAAAATGCCACTGATGAGGAAATAATTGATGCCGCAAAAATGGCAGAAGCTCATGAGTTTATAATCCAGATGCCAAACGGCTATGCAAGCCCTGTGGGGCAGAATGGTCAAAAGCTTTCGGGTGGTCAAAGGCAGCGCATCTCAATTGCCCGTGCAATACTCAAGAATTCGCCGATATTGCTACTTGATGAGGCAACCTCAGCGCTGGACCCCATATCAGAAAGTTTGATACAGAAGGCACTTACAAAACTTATGGAGGGCAGAACCACTTTAACAATTGCCCATAGGCTTTCTACCGTAATAAAAGCAGACAGGATATTTGTGATGCAGTCAGGTAAAATAGTGGAGCATGGAACCCATAATGAGTTGATGGAAAAAGGAACTCTTTACAAGGACTTATATTCAACACAGTTTCAGGAGTAGAAGTTGGTAGGGTAATAGGCAAGTATAGATTTAAAATCTCATCACCCCTTATTCGCCGCTAATACCCGTAGAGTATCCTGAACAAATAGCCCAGAAAGACGATAATATGGCAGGGATTGTATCCATACTCTGCCTGGACCAGTTACAGTGGTTAAAAATAACTCCTCACCGCCGAAGAGCATGTTTTTTAAACCCTTAACCATTTGAATATCATAATCCATGTTTGCCTGAAAGCCAACCAGCGATCCAGTATCAATGTAAAGGCTTTCTCCTGCCTCTAGCACCCGTTCTTCAATTGCACCGCAAGCGTGGATAAATGCAATGCCCTCACCAGAAAGTTTCTGCATGATAAAACCTTCGCCGCCAAACATACCAAAACCGATTTTGCGGGAAAAGCCCATTTCAATAGCAACACCTTTTTGGCCGCATAAAAAACTACCCCGCTGGAGGTATATTGAGCCAGTGTCATTTAAATTCACCGCATTTATTTTTCCAGGGTAATTACCTGCGAAGGCAACTGATTTCGGGTTATGGTGATTATTAGTGTAAAATGCAAAAAAGAAACCTTCACCAGAAATATAACGCTTGCCCAACCCCATCATAGTACCAAAAAAGCCAGAGTGTTTTTCAGAGCCATCACCCATTTTGGTGCTCATCTGCACGCCTTCTTCCATATACATCATGGCACCAGCTTCACAGAATACGGTTTGCCCTGACTGCAAAATGCACTCCACATATTGCATATCCGCACCT
>DQGZ01000214.1:0-2451 GCA_003531345.1 Alphaproteobacteria bacterium
GAACCATGCGGTTGAACTGCCGTTGAGTGGTGATGGTTATCAGGTAATGCGCCCATCTAGGGAAAGGAATTTCGGCAATGCTAATACTATTTCATTCATAAATAATCTGGCGCAAGATGTTAAAAACCAGCTTAATGGGCAACTTTTAATTGGTGATATTGCTCAGAAAGGAAATGGCGGGCCAATGATAAGCGGTCATGCCTCACACCAGACGGGGCTAGACATTGACATCTGGTTCTGGCACCCGAAAAATAAAGCCATATTAACCAGCCAGCAGCGGGAAGATGTGCAGGCAGTTTTACTGGTAAAAGACGAGAATAAACAACTTATAAATAAAAAACTATGGGTGTTATACTCAGATAATTATTTTTCACAATTACTGAAAATAACTTCAAATAAACCTGAGGTTGACAGAATTTTTGTAAACCCAGTAATTAAGAAGAAATTATGTGAACTTCATAAGGGGCAGGAGTGGCTTCATAAAATACGTCCTTGGTGGGGGCATGATCACCATTTTCATATAAGGCTTAAATGCCCCGAAAATAACGCTGATTGCCAAGCGCAGCCGCCAATTCCAGATGTTGGTGATGGCTGCAATGCTGACCTTGAATATTGGTTTTCTGAGCAGGCAAGGTATGACCTGCAGGAGGCTTTAAAAAAGCCAAAGACCAAGCCAGTATTGCCAGAAAAATGTAACTTATTGTTAAAGCGCTAAATATCCATTAAGTCGTTGCAGTAATAGTAGGTTGTTTTAGTATCTTGACTAATATATCATCAGCCATTAATAGGCAAGCCTATGTTAAATAACTTGAAAAAATTTAGATTCAGGGAGCCATCGGTTATACCAGGTTTTGGTGTAACCATGTTCTTCACTATGTTCTATCTGGCAATTATTGTTGTAATTCCACTTTCTGGCCTATTTTTTCAGACTGCTAAAGTATCATGGGGTGAGTTTTATAATACAGTAACCGATGAAAGGGTGATGCACGCCTATAAGGTAACTTTTGGTTGTTCTTTGGTGGCGGCGCTTTTAAACATGTTTTTTGGAACAATGCTTGCTTGGTGCTTGGTGCGTTACGATTTTCCGTTTAAAAAATTTATTGATGCGCTGATTGACCTGCCATTTGCACTGCCAACTGCTGTTGCGGGTATAGCTTTAACTGCATTATACGCCCCAAATGGCTGGATAGGGCAATATGTAGAGCCATATGGAATAAGCCTTGCCTTTAATCAGGTTGGTATAATAATCGCCCTGACCTTCATTGGCCTGCCTTTTGCGGTTAGAACTGTTCAGCCAGTACTGGAAGACTTGGATAATGAAATTGAAGAGGCGGCGGCATCACTTGGAGCAACGCGCCTGCAAACCTTCACAAAAATAATTTTTCCGCATATCATGCCAGCCCTGCTTACAGGGTTTTCAATGGCTTTTGCAAGGGCCTTGGGGGAATATGGCTCTGTTATATTTATTGCAGGAAATATGCCTATGATATCAGAAATAGTGCCATTACTAATAGTAATAAAGCTTGAACAATATGACTATTCTGGTGCAACTTCAATAGCTGTTGTTATGCTTATATCATCCTTCATAATGTTATATATCATCAATCACCTTCAGCGCTGGGGACAAAGCAGGATAGAAAAATGAGCCAAAGAAAAAATATAACGGACCCGATTTTCTTCAGGATATTATTCACGATAGTTTCCGTTGCCTTTTTACTTATTTTAGTTGGTCTGCCAGTAATTGCTGTGTTTGTTGAGGCCTTCAGAAAAGGTATTTCAGCATATATTGAAGGAGTGAGGGGGGAGGACGCAATTTCTGCGATAAAGCTAACATTGCTTGTTGCTGCAATAGCAGTGCCTTTAAATGTTGTTTTTGGAATAGCTGCCAGCTGGGCAATCGCAAAATTCAATTTTAAAGGTAAACAGTTATTAATTACTTTTATTGACCTGCCATTTTCTGTTTCTCCAGTTATTTCAGGCGTTATTTACGTGCTTATATTCGGTGCACATTCGGCTTTGGGGCAATGGCTTATTGAAAACGATATTCAGATAATATTTGCAGTTCCTGGTTTGGTAATTGCCACTATATTTGTAACCTTTCCATTTGTCGCAAGGGAGCTTATACCCCTAATGCAGGAACAAGGAACGGAAGAAGAAGAGGCGGCAATATTACTTGGTGCAAGCGGATTTCAAACTTTCTGCAAAGTTACCCTGCCAAATATCAAGTGGGGCTTGTTATATGGTGTTCTGCTGTGTAATGCTCGTGCCATGGGTGAGTTTGGTGCTGTGTCGGTGGTGTCTGGTCATATTAGCGGTAAAACCAATACAATTCCCCTACAGGTAGAGATATTATATAATGAATATAATTTCGTTGCAGCGTTTGCTGTTGCTTCACTTCTTACAATTCTTGGTCTGGTAACGCTGGTTTTCAAAAAAATACTTGATAATAAA
>DQGZ01000214.1:2637-2931 GCA_003531345.1 Alphaproteobacteria bacterium
TCAAAAAAATACTTGATAATAAAATCCATCAGTAGTTTGTTTAAAGGGTGCCTAACCTTAAAAACATAATTTTAAACAAAATTAGTGGTATAAAAACCATTTATCCTGATAGTGTTGCCTTTGAAAAATATATCCATATTGAGCGTGGTGAGGCTGCAAACCCCTTAGTAGCTTTTATTCCTGAAACTTCAGATGAATTACAAAAGATTATATTATCTTTAAACGAAATAAAACTCGGCGCAGTGATATTTGCAGGCAATACTGGTCTTGTGTCTGCGCAGCGGGCTGAAAATG
>DQGZ01000230.1 GCA_003531345.1 Alphaproteobacteria bacterium
TTGCCAGCCAAGTCAAGTATGGCAGTAACGGCATATCTTCCTTTTGTTGTTAAATTCATTTAGCCAAGCCTTTTTTTAATTTCTTCAATTTCTTTGGCAAGGCTTTCTATCAATACTTGCCTGCTGTCAATCTCTCCCTCTGTAGTGGCGGCATATGCTTTGAAATGTTCCTGCTGCTCATCGGAAAGCTTGTCTTTCTTAACTACTTTCCTTGCTGGTATTCCAACCATTATTGCGCCTTCCTCCACATCGGATATGACCACAGCATTTGAACCTATTTTAGCACCATCACCTATTTTAATTGCGCCAAGTAATTGTGCGCCAGCACCTATAACAACATTATTCCCAACATTTGGGTGGCGTGGCGAACCTTTTGGCAAGCCTTCAGGTGAAACACCACCCAGTGTAACACCGTGGTAAATGGTTACATCATCGCCAATTGTTGCTGTTTCGCCAATTACCACGCCCAGCCCGTGGTCAATAAATAAATTCCTGCCTATTTTTGCGCCAGGGTGAATTTCAATGCTGGTAAAGAACCGTGAAATGGTAGAGACCATTCTGGCAAAAAGGTATAGTTTATAATTATATAAAAAATGTGCAATACGATGAAATAAAAGTGCGTGAAAGCCAGGGTAGCACAAAATAACTTCCAGCCTGCTTCTGGCAGCAGGGTCGCGAGAGAAGAAAGAGTCAATTTCGTTGAAGATAGATTTCATAAGTTAATTAAACGATGATTACACAGTGTGTCGTTTGAAGAAATTACTATACAAACTGAAATTAGTATTTATATGAAAAAAGTTATTTTAAAATAGTTAAATCACAAATTTATATTTTCATGCCTGAAGTAATAATACCTGGTCCAAGCGGAAGAATAGAAGGAAGATATCATCATAATGACGATGCAAGCTCTCCTGTGGCACTTGTGCTTCACCCGCACCCGAAGCATGGTGGAACAATGAATAATAAGGTTACATATAATCTTTATAAAGCGTTTGCAGTTAATGGTTTTTCTGTTCTGCGCTTCAATTTTCGTGGGGTAGGGCGCTCCGAGGGCGAGTTTGACAACGGTTTTGGTGAGCTTACTGATGCAGCAGCCTGCCTTGACTGGTTGCAGAAAATCAACCCTGATGCTGCAACATTCTGGATATCTGGCTTTTCATTTGGTTCATGGATAGCGCTGCAATTACTGATGCGCCGCCCAGAAATAGAAGGTTTTGTTACGGTTTCACCACCAGCTAATATGCATGATTTCTCATTCCTTTCCCCTTGCCCATGCAATGGTTTAGTTGTTCAGGGAACGGAAGATTCAATAGTTGAGGAGGCATCTGTCCGTAAATTTACTGACAGGCTGAATTCCCAGAAAGATGTTGAAATAGATTACAGGGTAATGAAAGGTGCGGATCACTTCTTCCGTGACATGCAGGATGAATTGCTTGACCACCTGTCGCAATATATCAAAATATATTCTGAGCCGCTTAAACGCAGGGGGCGTATAAAGCTTGATAAAAAACGCAGGCAGTTACCTAAAACCAGTTAACTTGTTAAAGGATATATCGGCTATTATATACTTCCTACAAAATAAATGATAAAGCTTGTCAGAAATACAAACATTATTTGAGGAATTTAAGTCAAAGAACAGCCATCTAGAAGCTGAAGAGCTGATTGATGCTGCAGATAAATTCTTTGCAAAAGGCAAGCTTGTCTCATTTTCTTCTTTTGGCTCTTGGTCTGCCCTGCTACTTGATATGGTGGCAAAGGTAAATAACGAAATGCCAATATTATTTCTTGAAACACAAAAGCATTTCCCTGAAACATTGCAGTACGTTGAAGATATTAAGCAGTGTATACAGTTAAGAAATGTTATTGCCCTAAAGCCTGATGACAAAATACTTACCAATATTGACCCACAAGGTGAGTTATGGAAGCTCAATGTTGATAGATGTTGCTGGATAAGGAAGGTTGAACCTTTGGACAGATATATTGAAGAAACTAGCGTTCAAGCAGTAATTACAGGGCGTAGAGCTTACCAGACAAAAGAGCGCCAGAAAATGGAAACCATAGAAATGGACGACAAAGGCAAAATCCGCCTTAATCCACTAGCCTTTTGGAGTAAAGACAAAATAAAAGAAGAGTTTGCCAAGCGCAGCTTATTGCAGCACCCGCTTGTTGAGCAAGGCTACCATTCAATTGGTTGCGCGCCTTGTACCCGTGCAGTTAATCCTGGGGAGGATGAACGTAGTGGGCGCTGGGCACATGTTACGGATTACCAACCTAATGCCCTACAAAAAACTGAATGCGGTATTCACCTTGGTGCAGAGGAAACCAAGGATTGGGTAATTTAAGATAGATGTCAGATATTAGAAGTTAGATGTTAGCTTTGCGTCTCAAATTCAGAGAGCCTCAGTTTCAATTGCCTCTAATATTGCTGAGGGTTCATCAAGAGATACAAGTAAAGACTTTTTAAGGTTTTTGAATATTGCTATGGTTCCTTGTGTGAGCTTGAAACTCAGCTAATTATCTTAAAAAATGCTGGATATATGGGTGAAAATGATTACAAAGAGGTCTTTAATAAGACAACCGAAATAGGAAAGATGATAAATTCCTACTCAAAAAAAATTAAAAATAACTTAAAAAATCTAACTTCTGATGTCTAACTTCTAATATCTATGACAAAAATAATCAACCCAACTGACCACCTTGACTCCCTCGAGGCACAGTCAATTTACATTTTCCGTGAGGCGTTTAACAAAATCCAGAATATGGCGATGTTATGGAGCTTCGGTAAGGATAGTAATGTGATGATTCACCTTGCACGCAAGGCGTTTTTTGGCAAAGTGCCGTTTCCGCTTATTCACTGCGATACTGAACTTGAATTTGATGAGGTTTACGCATTCCGCGACAAATATAAAAAAGAATGGGAAATAGATTTTATATCTGAAATATGCCCACCTCTTGATACAACTGACGCATCACTTCCACATTCCGCTCGTATTGCTGCCCGCAAAACTGGTGGTTTGAAAAACATAATTAAAAAACATGGTTTTAATGGAATTGTAACTGGAATTCGCAGGGATGAAGAGGGGACAAGGGCAAAAGAAAGATATTTCTCCCCGCGTGATGTTGAAGGCGCATGGGATGTTAAAGACCAGCCACCTGAATTCTGGGATCAGTTTAATACAGACTTTCCAGTTGGCACTCATATCCGCATTCACCCATTATTACACTGGACGGAACTTGATGTATGGCTTTACATAAAGCGTGAAAATATTCCGATAGTGCCGTTATATTATGCAAAAAAATATGATATGTTTGAAGGGCGTGATTTTGGTGGGAAATTAATGCGCTTCCGCTCACTTGGTGAAAAAGGAATTACTTGGCCACTTGAAAGCCCTGCTGACACTATTGATAAAATAATAGCTGAACTTCGTGTTACCAAAGTTTCAGAGCGAAGCGGCAGGCCAATGGGAGCTGATGAGGATGAGTCATCTTTTGAAAGGCTTAGGGCAGCGGGATATATGTAGGAATGTAGAGGGTAGGTAGAAATGCTATGCCTAAAATCAGACTTGTTCCCGCCTAAAATCTTCAATATCTTCAATTGCGCCCTGAATGTCAATGCCATATTCCTTCATTTTTCGGTAAAGTGTAGAGCGCCCAAGGTCAAGCACTTTGGAGACTTTTGAAATATTGCCATTATAGAACTCCAAAGCTCTTTGAATAATATCCTTCTCAAATTCAGATAGGGTTTTAAACTTTGCTTCACC
Source organism: Alphaproteobacteria bacterium (assembly GCA_003531345.1). Taxonomy (GTDB): domain Bacteria; phylum Pseudomonadota; class Alphaproteobacteria; order Rickettsiales; family UBA8987; genus UBA8987. The sequence continues at coordinate 3,762 of DQGZ01000230.1, forward strand.
ATCACTCACATAATTCAGACTATTGCTCTGGCTGGAATAATTTTGGTTAGCAAGATGGTTGAAAACTGTGCTAAAGTCCTTTGCTTCAAGCGTGTCATTATCACACATTATTATTGCCTTGTATAACATGTTTTCCAACTGGCGTACATTTCCTGGCCACCAATATTCAGTTAATATTTTTTCAAGACACGGTGAGGTTTTAAGTATTTTTCTCCCTTCTTTCAGGCATAATTTCTCCACAAAATGTGTTGTCAGGTGAATAATATCATCTTTTCGTTCACGCAGGGAAGGGATGCTTAAATTAAAAACATTAAGCCTGTAGAATAAATCTTCCCGAAATTTCTGGCTAGCTATCATCTGCTCAACATCACGGTTAGTTGCAGAAATTACCCTGATATTAACATCATAAACCTTGCTGGAACCAACCGCCTCAATCTCAAAATTTTGTAAGGCACGCAGCAATTTTGGCTGAACATCAGCAGGCAATTCCCCCACCTCATCTAAGAAAAGGGTTCCGCCATTGGCTTGTTCAAACTTCCCCAGTTTTCGGTCGTGTGCCCCTGTAAAAGACCCCTTTTCATGTCCGAATAATTCGCTTTCAATCAATTCACTCGGAATGGCGGCACAATTCACTTCGATCAGTGGCGCCTCTGCACGCCTAGACAACTTGTGTAACCAACGAGCAACCAGTTCTTTTCCCGTTCCAGGCTCTCCTGTAACCAAGACTCGTGCCTCCGTTGGAGCCACTCTTTCAATGGTTTTTTTGATAAGTTGGATCGGTTTACTTTCCCCTATAATGGGTGTTACACCTGCGTG
>DQGZ01000168.1 GCA_003531345.1 Alphaproteobacteria bacterium
TATTTCCGATTTTTCTATAAGTTTAAAGAATAGCAAAATAAATTTTGATGTAGCATTTATTGCAATACATGGTGCGCCAGCTGAAACTGGACATTTGCAGGCATATCTTGAAATGGTTGGAATTCCTTATACAGGCTCTGGAGTGCTGACTTCTGCACTAACAATGAATAAACTTTTCTGTAAAGAAATTGTTAGTTCTGTAGCTAATATAAAAGTGCCTTATGGAAAAATTCTTAGCCAAGATAAACCGAATTCCTACCAATTTATTGAGGCAGAAAATTTAACTTTCCCATGTATTGTTAAGCCTAATTCATATGGGTCTGGCATTGGAGTAAGTGTTGTAAACAATAAGGAATCATTGATAAACTCTGTGGAAAAGATCAGGGAATTAAAACAGGATGTATTAATAGAGGAGTTTATTGATGGCAGGGAAATAACTGTTGGTGCAATAATTCTTGAAAAAAATATCTATATATTACCAATAGCAGAAATATTGAGGGATGACCATGAAAAAAACTTTAAGCAAAACCAGTTTTATAACTATACCAACCGCCAATCTACAGAAATAATCATCTCCCCATCAATTGATAAAAAAATTGTAAAGCAGTTAGAATTAGATACTAAAAGAATTGGCGAGACTCTTAATTGCCGAAGTTTCTACAGGGTAGATTATATGTTGAATAAAAATAACGACATATATTTTCTGGAGGTAAATACTATTCCAGGAATGACCGTAAGAAGTGTATTCACAAAACAGATTGAACATGCTGGTATGAAGCAGGAAGATATTTACAACCGCCTTATCATTGAGGTAATGCAGGAACAGGCAATCTAAAATTTGGCAAGATTTCTGAGTCGCCTATTAAAGTTTTTGGTAAGGCCGCATAACAAAAATCATTAGGAATTGCCGATTGAGTTAGGCACTCAATAAAACGAGAGAGTTTATTTTTATCATTTGAAGAGGCTATTGTATAAAAATTACCGCTATTCCAGATAATAACAGAGAATGAAAAAAAATTTTCTAGAGTTAGTTTCATTTCATCTAAACTAACTAATTGTTGATTCATATGGTGAACAATTGTTTCCTGTTTTTGCTGTATTTTATCCTTGCTGAAAAACCTTGATTTAAAGAGCATGTCTTTTTGATTTTCACGACGTATAAATTCATCTGGCTCAGGGGTTGAAAATTTTTCAAGCATAACGAATATACCATCTTCCTTCAGGTTTTTTAAAGCGATATAAGTTGGTATGAGCCTGTCTTTGCCGTACATTTGAAAAGTTGTATCTTCAATAATAACGTCAAAACCACCTTCAAAACCTCTAATATTCCGCATAGAAAGTTCATTGGGTGTAACATCAAAAAATGGCCCAAGAAAAAAATTAGCAGAACTATTTGGTTTTGATTTTTCAAATATAACCTTGTTTTCTATATTAGGGCTACATGCGAGTGTATGAATTTGACCATCTGAAATATCTGATAATGTACGTGCCATTACACCTGGACCATCCCCCAAAGTGTAAATACAGGCAGGACGAGATTCGGTACTGTTTAAATATTTACTATATTTAACAATTGCTGCGCCAAACCGACACTGCTCTTCAAGTACATAGGGTAAGGAGGCAACAAAATGCTGGTTAAACGCACCAGCATGCTTATCTCTTATTTTGCTGAATTCAATCGCATACTTATCATGAAGTAGGAGGCTATTATCAAGCTGCACAGGAAAATCAGGGCTTCCCTTCTGTCCAGTGGCTAAGGCTGAAAACTCGCTTAATAAAGCAGATAATCGTGGAGCATTTCTGGCATTAGAAATCCAAGCAGAAATATCTGACTGATTAGGGATTTTAGACAAAGGTTTCTTTAAAACTGGAAGCATTACAAAAGATGTTTTTTAATTACATCTGCCATATTAATTTTATCGTACATTTCTGTTTGAGTTTTACTGTGTTTGTATAAAACATCCCTCCAGTCTGAATCTATCTTTTTTGTGATGATTAGATGATCAACCATATCTAATGGAATACCAAATTTAATTATCTCATCCAATGAACACACCAGAAGAATTTTTTCAACAGATTTATTTGATATTAGTGAAACACTAGCTTCAATAGGGTGAGATAGCTCTATTTTTTTGAACAAGCAACCACCTATGCCAACGCCATCAGAAAATCTCCAGCCCAAGCTAGGTAGTAATGCTAGCTCTGGCTTGTATTGGTGATAACTCAAATCATCAGCAATAATCATAACAGATGGTATACGACCTATTTCATACCCCAAAGCATGGTTAGCCACATCTCGAACATCTATGCCGTTTTGTATATGCCCGCGCAGTGAAGGGCAGGAATTCATTTCAATAAATGCACCTTTTTTATGACAGGACACAGAAACATCTTCTGTAATAAAATCATAACCTACAATGTTTAACCCTACACTTTTAGCCAATGATTCTACCATAAACTTAGTATCATGGTGCACTATATCTGTAACATCACTATTGTCTGCACCACTGCCCTGCAGGGGTATACTACGAAGCTTTACTTTATGCCCTTTTTTTGGTATTGAACTTCTGGAAAAACCTTGTTTTGAAATTACAAGGTCAAATTCAGAGTCATAAGGAGCGGGACCAATACCATCACCATTTTGGGCATTTGCCATACGCTTTTTATTAAATTCTTCTGCAAGCTTGATAACGCTACTAACACCATCGCCAAAAACCGAAGCAGGAGACCTCCTGCTGGCGGCAATTAACTTGCCACCAATAACCAGTAATCTATGAACATCCCCCTCTATATAGGATTCAACCATAATAGGTGATTTTGAAATTTTACGAGCTTTAGAAAAAGCCAGTTTTAATTCATCCTCATTTAGAATATTTACTGTAACGCCTTTCGCCTGCCCTAGATCAAGCGGTTTTATAACACAGGGAAAACCAACCGTAGAAATTACTTTCTGTAAATCTGTCAGGTTGGATATTAACAAATGATTCACTATAGGAACCCCTAATTTACGCATGAAGGCTTTATTAACGTGTTTATCCCCGACTATCCATCTACCTATAGCTGAGTCCTTCTCTGATATGGAATCAAAATAAATTTTGGATTTGCTACCCCATCCATACTGCCAATGGCGATCAGGAAGAGAAAAGTTCATATATGGTATGTTACGCAAAAAAGCTGCTTGCATCAGTATTTTTGCCTGATAATCAGGGGAGAATGCACGAGTTTTTTCTATAAAGCTTTTCGCTCTTTTTACAGCCTCTTCCGAACTTATCTGTCCACTGGCAATTCCAAGTAAAAGTTCTTTTCCAAGCAGAATACAATTTACACTAACTTTCGGGTTATGAAAACCTAACCATATAAAAATTTTATTGCTTTTTGTGGTTGAGCCCACTGAATGAATGTATCCGTGCTTATTAAGCACCGCAAATGACCATTCCGCAAGAAAGCGAGAAACATACTGCAAAGTAGTTTCGCCTTTGCGTTGCTCTGATAGTGGAAGCAGGTCAGTAAAAGCCTTGCCCATACTAACTGCATGATCTGCAAGGATATGGTGATTATCATTTTCAGCACTAACCTTAAGCAAAACTACAGAGGTTGCAGCATAAATACTCGCTCCCCAAAATGTTTTTTCAAAAGTAATTTTAATCATTTATTTATAGTATATTTATTGTTGGAGCTTATTAGTAACAAATTTATTGTTTCATACCAGTTAGTGTTTTCAAATTATAAATAGCATGAGAAGCCGAAGGGTCGCAGAAGTAGAAAATTTTATAGTAAGTAAAAATTGAAGAAATAGTTATTAATATTTCCAAAACTGCGTAATATTTTTACCCTAATCAACTATAAAAATATTCTCACAGAGCTCCAAAAACAACCTAGCGTTTTCATGGGACTTATAGCTATAACAAGTCTAATAACTTAAAAGTAACTTATATAATAATATTAAAAGCTTTCAAAAGCCTCTTCCCATGTTCCCTGAGTTGCCGCCTTGGTATATTCCGTAACCCTGTTCTCAAAGAAATTGGCATGTTCCACACCATTTAATATCTCATCCATCCATGGCAATGGATTTTTCATTGAGCCGTACATAGGCTGTAACTCAAGCTGCATAAGCCTTCTGTCTGCGATATATCTCAGGTAATCTTTTACCTCTTTAGAGGAAAGTCCCTGAATTGAGCCATCAATATTAAAGGCAAGGTCAACAAAGGCATCTTCATGGGTAATTATGGTATCACACACAGTATAAAGCCTGCGGGCAAGTTCTTTCCTGTCAATTTCTGGGTTTTCCTTAAGGAAGGTGTGATATAAACGGATTATAGAATTTGTATGCAGTGACTCATCACGCACAGACCATGTTACTATTTGCCCCATCCCTTTCATTTTGCCAAACCTAGGGAAGTTCATCAATATGGCAAATGAAGCAAATAACTGTAAGCCCTCAGTAAATGCACCGAATGCCGCCAGTGTTGTTGCTATATCCATTTTAGTGGCAACCCCAAATTGCTGCATATAGTCATATTTATCCTTCATTTCCTTATATTGCAGAAATTCAGAATAAGTGGTTTCAGGCATGCCGATTGTGTCAATCAAATGAGAGTAAGCGTCAATATGTATTGTTTCCATATTAGAAAATGCCGCTAACATCATCTGCACTTCTGTAGGCTGGAAAACCCTTGAATAATGCCGCATATAACAGTTATTTACTTCAATATCCGCCTGAGTGAAAAAGCGAAATATCTGCGTTAAAAGCTGTTTCTCCTGTGGGGTTATATTATGCTTCCAGTCTTTTACATCATCACCCATTGGCACTTCTTCAGGTAACCAGTGAATGCGCTGTTGGGTTAACCAAGCTTCATAAGCCCATGGGTAATTAAATGGTTTAAATATCGGTTCTGCTTTAAGTAAGGACATATAGTTTGTTGTTAGAGTTGAGTGCTGAGAGTTGAGTATTTGATTTGAGTTTTTTACTATTATAACTCAACTCTCAATTCTCACCACTCGTCACTAAATTCACTACATCTTGTGTAATTTTTTTAGAATTACACAAGATGTAGTATTTTGTCCACCCATTTTTTGCAATTTTTATTCTGGCTGAATTATCAAATGCGTAATGTTGTATTTTTTGCATCAGGTCATCAAATTCAGAATAGAAAACTGCCTCTACATCCTCCTGAAAAATTTCCTGATAGCCAGTTTTTTTATGTAAAAATGTTAGCAAGCCATTACCAAAATATTGAGAAATTCTATCAGAAGAATAAAGATGCGGCTGAAATTCGTCTTCAGTAAATTGAGGTAAATTCAACCCAATTTTACATTTAGCCAGTTCGTTTAAATATTCCTGCCCATAGGTAAG
>DQGZ01000126.1:0-3722 GCA_003531345.1 Alphaproteobacteria bacterium
GCTCCTTAAATATTTTATTACTTCAATATAATTTTCAGGGTTATATTTATTGGCGATATTTTCCTTGTTGCCGCCTGCACATATCAGGCAATATTTCTCTGGCAGTTGAATGTCAATTGATGTTGCTGCAAAAGATATGTCAATCTCAGGCATTTTAACGATACCTGCTGCCCTAAGCTGGTTGTGAAGAATTTCCTGAAAATGAAAATTTTCTCCTTTAGGTATTTGGTAATAATGAGAGCACCATGGAATTATAGAGCCATTCCATTCAGGTTTTCTAAACCCCAGAAGTCTGAAATACCACTCAGTTCTTTTGGAGTTTTGCAGGTCATATATTCTTGAAAAACCAGAACCTCTAAGTGTACGAATGAAACTTTTCCATTTTCCAAACATGAACCAGTCAGGCATTTCATCTACCCAAACCTTATTGAAATAACCAAGTTTTTCAGCGAACTCCACAAGGGAATCTTCGGTTAACAGAACTATCTTATCATTCTTATGTTTTTCCTTTATTGCTGAAAAAGCGGCTATAGACTGGGTAAAGAACTTCAGCGGACCATGACGTATCACAAGTATTTTTTTAGTCTTTTCATTCATCTTTTTTACAATTTCTTAGGTCATATAGTTCTTTAATTTTGGCTAACCTTAAAGTTTTGCTGTAGGCATACATCAAGCTGGCGTTAAAACCATTTATACCATAAAAAAAGTACCTGCGTAATATATAAGATTTAAAAAAGGCAAATAATGGCTCAAAAATTATTCTTAAGCAGCTTAATTTACGGTTCTTATTTACAAAATCTTCTGCCTGTAAGCTGGTATAGTAATTTATCTTATCCGCCCAGTGCTTCATGGACCTGAAGCACCTATGGTAGACAATATTTTTTAGCTTTCCAGTTTTTTGATTATCCTTTAAAATCACTGAATCATGTACTGTGCTGTTATTAAACCCAGCTTTTTGTTTGTTATAAAGCCTTATAAAGTTGCTCCCTACAGCGAATAATGGCGGGTTTTTCTGCGTAAAGAAAACCATTTCCCAGCGCAGTTTATATGCAGCAAACTCATTTTGTCTATTTTGACTGAACATAATGATGATTTCCTGCTTCAGTTCGGTTGATATTTCCTCATCGGCATCTATGTTGAGTATCCAGTCATTTTTGCATCTTTGTTCACCGAATATTTTCTGTTGACCAAACCCCTCCCATTTATTGAAAATAACAATTGCCCCGAGGTTATTTGCAATTTCTACTGTTCTATCATTACTACCAGAATCAATTACAATAATTTCATCAACCCAGTCTTTAACACTTTCAATGGCTTTCGGCAGGCGCTCTTCCTCATCTTTTGCAATTATGAAAACTGAGATGGGAAGTTTTTTTTCCATTATTTCTATTATAACGAGTTATATAATTTAATAGTTTTTTCTGCCATATGGCTGACCAAAAACCTTTCACGAACATTCTTTATACATTTTTCAGCTATTTCTTTCTTATTCTTTTCGTCCTGCAATATCTTGATATATTTTTTTATTTTTTCTGCGAGATCGAGATGATTTTTATTTTCAAATAACATTCCAGTTTCACCTTCGATAATAATTTCTTTCGCCCCGCCGATATTTGAGGCAACAACAGGTTTACCCATCAAATTTGCTTCAGCTATGGTTCTGCCGAAGGTCTCTGGTTCAATGGAGCTATTCACTACCAAGTCAGCTGCTGCATAACCAATTGCAACATCCAATATATTGCCAGAAAGCACGGTGAATTTCGTTAGCGACTTTTCTTTTACAAAACTTTTTATTTCCTTATGAAAATTATCATGCCCGCTATGGCTGCCAGAGATAAGTAATGTTACATTCTCATCAGTTAGGTAGCACAAAGCCTTTAACATTATATCCTGCCCTTTCCAGCGTGTTATACGCCCTGGCAGAAATATCAGAAAGCTATCATTCTTTATTGATAATTTCTGCTTGAATTTACTGATCAGCTCATCAGAAACCCTTTCGCTATTGAACTCATTTTCATCTACACCACGGTGAATGACCTCAATTTTATCATGGTTAATATCAGGATAGCGCTTCAAAATATGGTTTTTGCAGAACTCTGAAACAGCAATTACCTTTTTCCCTTTGGTCATTATTGAGTTATAGAACTTCTTTAAAGGGGCATTTTCTTTATAAAGTCCGTGATAAGTAGTAACGAATTCAGCGCCGCATAAAAAACTGGCGAAATATGCGCTCCAAGCTGGCGCTCTTGACCTTGCGTGAATTATACCAACATCATATTTGCGGGCAAGCCTGGCAATATTAAAAATATTTTTAATTATTTTGATTGGGCTTTTTGTTTTTAGGTCAAGGTGAAAATGTTTAACATCCATTCCTGTTAACCTTTTTACCATCTTGCCACCACTGGAGGCGACCATAATGTTATAGCCCTTGTATTTCGCATAATTGCACAGGTCAATAACGCCCCTTTCTACCCCGCCAGTTTCCAATGCAGGCAAAATTTGTAATATTCCTGACTTTTTCATTTAAGTTTAATGTGTTTTTGTGTTAGTATATTTGTTGAACATATGACGTACAAGCTTTTAAATTACATTTTGCTCCTTATGGTTGGCTTTTTGCTGCCTGCAATGGCATTTTCGCAGGAGCTTAAAATTTGTGAATCTGGAATATCTGCCTGTCAGGGTTTAATTAAGGATGTGGATAAATACAAATCCTGCATGGTTAAAAATTGCAGTCAAATGTATAACAAGGAAGAGATATTCAAAACTTCATCAAAACAGGATATAAAAAAGGAATTAGATAGGGAGTTTGTTAATTCAGGTGATAAAAGACCGCTGATAGAAGTTAAAACCTGTGAGTATGGCAGTAGAAAATGTAATTCACTGAAGTCAGAGCCAGAATATTATTGGGAATGTATGCTAAGTGAGTGTAATAGTCAGCCTGAAAAGTTTGTTGCAAGCTGCAAGGAGGGGCATTTCATGTGTAAGCCAGAAATGGAAGAATACCTCACATGCCTAGGTTTTCACTGCCCTAAAACCCCTGGGAGTTTAACCCGTGGAACAGAATGCGATGCAGGCAAACAGCCCTGTATCAATAATTTTGATTATTTCTGGAACTGTGTTTACGCAATATGTTTGGGGCCTGTGGAGCATTATAAAAGGGCCTCTGAAACCAAAAAATACATCATAACTGAAGATAAAAAAGGAAATAAAAGAAGGGTAATACTTGATAATAGCTCAAAATACCAACCTCCGTCAGACCAGCAAAATGCGGATTTTTTTTTAAATAAGGGCTATGATTATAGGGAGTTCACGGTAGAGCCTTCCCAGAAATATATGAGTACAGGCAATCCTTCACTGGATATGCAGTGTCTTAGCGGCTCTATGCTGCGTTGTAAAAACAGCAGTGACTTGAGAAGCTGTTTCTGCACCGATGGCACCGTACCAATATTCAATAAAGGGCTACCAGACCCAAGGTTTGGTAGATAGGCTATTTTACATTTAGACCTATAAATTTGCTCCTGACCAAATGTAAATTTTTAGCAGGCGATACCCACCTTAATCAACTATAGGATAAAATATATTGTTAAATGGCCGAAAGAAGAAATTGACTATTACTAAAAATACACTAAAAAGCATCGCAGAATTCCTATATATTCGGAGCGTAGCGCAGCCTGGTAGCGCACTTGGTTCGGGACCAAGGAGTCGGAGGTTCAAATCCTCTC
>DQGZ01000126.1:3982-4451 GCA_003531345.1 Alphaproteobacteria bacterium
GTCGGGGGTTCGAATCCCTCCGCTCCGACCATCTACAAAACCCACTAAGTTCACTAAAGTTCAAAATCACTAGCAAAACTAACCATTTCACGACACCTTGTTGTTTATAGGCGTTCACCTCAGTTCATTGACATGGGGGGTGAGTGTTGGTATGGAAATTGAGAGTTTGAGTTTATACCCCCAAAACCTTAAAACCCTTATATGCCTTTAACTGACATAAAAGTTAAATCTGCAAAGCCACAAGAAAAGCAATATAAGCTTTCAGATGATGGCGGCTTATATTTACTGGTTCACCCTAACGGCTCTAAGTATTGGAGATTAAAATATCTTTTTTCCAGATAATCCATAAAAATTCAAAAACTTAGAATTCCTATGATAAAATGCCAGATTTTTATCTGGAAGGTGTTCGGAAATATTTTTTTAAGGGACTTCCAGACTTAGCGAGCATAACTTAAAATCAACCTGTAAT
>DQGZ01000157.1 GCA_003531345.1 Alphaproteobacteria bacterium
GTTATAATGCCTTATGAAAAATTTGAATATAGCAGTTCAGTGAATTTGATAACGCCAACTGGAATAATGCACGGTCATTATGAATTCATTAGAAATTCTGACAATACTATCTTCTACGCACAGATACCAGTATTCTCACTTGATTCCACGGATCAACTAAAAAGACCGAATTAGTTATAAGTTTGATGACCCAAAGGTAACTCAGAAAGAATATTAATAGAATAAGACGAATAATTTTGTGCGTGTTTATTATAACAAACTTCAGGCTTGCTTAAATATTAGAAAAATCAATTTGTACTGAAGGAATAACAACTCATCATTACTCGTTGATTCAAAATCTTACTGCTAAACATCAATGATTTTTTGCTTTAAGCAGCTTTCTTACTTTTTTTTTCTGGTTTTTCTGCCTTAGAAGAATTTTTTGCACTGGCGCTTTTATTGGTTTCAGCCAATATGCGCTTTAAGTGCTTACCAGTTTGGCTGTCTTTTATTGCGGCTATATCTTCTGGCGTTCCAACACCAACTATCTTGCCACCTTTTGAGCCGCCAAATGGTCCAACATCAATAATGTGGTCAGCGGTTTTTATAACGTCTAAGTTGTGTTCAATAACTACCACTGTATTCCCTGCATCAACCAGCATATGCAATACTTTTAACAATTTTGCGATGTCGTCTGTATGTAAACCTGTTGTCGGTTCATCAAGTATGTAAAGCGTGCGGCCAGTTGATTTGCGTGAAAGTTCTTTTGCAAGCTTGATACGCTGCGCTTCACCACCAGAAAGGGTGGTAGCGCTTTGCCCCAGCTTAATGTAACTTACGCCAACATCATTCAAGGCTTTCAGTTTTTCATGGATAAGCGGCTGAGATTCAAAGAAGCCTGTTGCTTCCTCCACGGTCATATCAAGAATATCAGCAATGGATTTGCCCTTATATTTTATTTCCAGCGTTTCACGGTTGTAGCGCTTACCCTTGCAGGTATCACACTGAACGTAAACATCTGGTAAAAAGTGCATCTCAATTTTTATCATGCCATCACCTTGGCAGGTTTCGCATCTTCCACCCTTAACGTTAAAGCTAAAGCGCCCAGGCTTATAACCCCTTGATTTTGACTCTGGTGTTGCAACGAACAGGTCACGTATAAAGCCGAATGCGCCTGTGTATGTGGCAGGGTTAGAACGTGGCGTTCTGCCTATAGGTGATTGATCAATTTTAATAACTTTATCAACATATTCTAAACCAGTTAAGCTATCATACATACCCACGAATGATTTTGAGGAACCATTCAAAAACTTTTGTGCAGCTTTATTTAATGTGTGTAGAACCAGTGATGATTTTCCAGAGCCAGAAACTCCAGTTACAGCCGTAAATTTACGCACTGGAAATTCAGCGTCAACATTCTGTAAGTTGTTTGCCCGTGCGCCTTTTAGCTTAATATATTTCTGTTTTTCATGTTCACGGCGCTTTGGAATATCAATGAATTTTTTGCCAGAAAGATATTGCCCAGTTATTGATTTAGGGTTTTTAGCAACTTCTTCTGGTGTTCCTTCTGCAATTATGTGCCCCCCATGAACGCCAGCGCCAGGGCCAATGTCAATTAGGTAATCTGCTTGGCGCATTGTATCTTCATCATGTTCAACTACTATCACTGTATTGCCCAGAGCTTTCAGGTTCTTAAGGGTATTTATCAGCTTGTCATTATCACACTGGTGAAGACCGATTGATGGCTCATCCAGAACATATAACACACCGCTTAAGCCTGAGCCTATCTGTGATGCAAGGCGGATACGCTGGCTTTCGCCGCCAGAGAGAGTTCCAGATTGTCTGTCCAATGTTAGGTAATCTAGCCCCACATCATGCAGGAAGCCAAGGCGGGCGCGAATTTCTTTTATAACTTTTTCAGCGATTATATTTTGTGTTTTATCAAGTTTTTTTGGTAGTTGTTCAAACCATTCAACAGATTTTTCAATGGTCATTTCGCAAACTTCACCAATATGTAAGCCAGCAATTTTAACACATAAAGTTTCAGGCTTAAGGCGATAGCCCTGACAAACCTTACAATCCGTATTATTCTGGTAAACCTCATAAGCAGCTCTTATATGCACGGCATCAGCATCAGCCCCACGGCGGATCATATTTGGTATAACGCCTTCAAAAGCCTGTTTTACCTTGTAACTACGCAGATGTTCCTCATATTCAAAGGTTAGCTCCACGCCTTTTGAGCCATAAATTATAACGTCCTGAACTTCTTCGCTTAAGTCATTAAATGGTGTATCAAGTGAAAATTTATAATGCTTGGATAAAGCATCTAGTGTTTGTTTGTACATGCGGTTAGAGCTATTAGACCAAGGCGCAATGCAGCCTTCATTAAGTGATAAATTTCGGTTAGGGATAACTAAATCTGGGTCATAAAAAAGTTCGGTTCCAAGGCCATCACACGCAGTGCAGGCACCATAAGGGCTATTGAAAGAGAACATGCGTGGTTCAATTTCACTAAGCTGGAAGCCAGATTCAGGGCAGGCGAATTTTTCAGAGAATATTTCAATATCACCAACTTTTTTAGGGCCTTTATATTTTTCAGGTAGTTCAACTATTTCAACGTATAATAAACCATTTGAAAGTTGTAGGCTGGTTTCAATTGAGCTTGGCAAGCGGTTGCCCAGCTCATTATCAACTTTTAAACGGTCAACCACCACTTCCATATCGTGTTTCTTGTTTTTATCCACTGTTGGCAGTTCTTCAAGGCTGTGTATTTGCCCATCAATTTTTATTCTGGTATAACCGTCTTTTTTTAAATTGAGCATTTCACGGATATGCTCACCTTTTCCGCCACGAACAATTGGCGCAAGCAGGTATATCTTTGTTCCTTCAGGCAGTTCTAATATTTTGTCAGCCATCATTTGTACTGTTTGCCTTTCAATTGGCTTACCAGTTGTAGGTGAGTATGGAACACCAGCACGAGCAAACAACAACCTCATATAATCATATATCTCAGTGATGGTTGCAACTGTGGAGCGTGGGTTTTTTGATGTGGTTTTTTGATCAATTGCAATCGCAGGGGAAAGACCTGTTATGTATTCAACATCTGGTTTATCCTGTAACTCAAGGAACTGCCTTGCATAAGCGGAAAGGCTTTCCACATATCTGCGCTGACCTTCGGCGTATATAGTGTCAAACGCAAGGGATGATTTGCCCGAGCCAGAAAGCCCCGTGATAACTACCAGTTGGTCTTTTGGTATATCAACTGACACATTTTTTAAATTATGCTCTTTAGCGCCACGAACCGAAATATATTTTTCAACCATGTTAGAAACCTAGAAAATTAGAAAATTTGGAAAGTTGGAGGGCTCCAAATTTCCGAAAGTTTTTAATATAGCCAAGTTTTTCGAGAGTGAAAGGGGAAAGTTTGAAATTTA
>DQGZ01000075.1 GCA_003531345.1 Alphaproteobacteria bacterium
CACTTTTTTATTATTAATAATTTATGGAGGTTCTTGTGAACAAAACTCAATTAGTTGAATCTGTTGCTAAACAAACTAGCGGTACTAAAGCTGATGCTACACGTTATGTTGACGCTGTTGTTAATGCTATATCTCACGCTCTTAAAGGTGGAAAAGAAGTTCGCCTTGTTGGCTTTGGCACATTCTATGTTGCAAAAAGAAAAGCTACTACCGGCCGTAACCCAAGAACTGGCGCTCCTATCAAGATCGCTGCTTCTAAACAACCTAAGTTCAGACCTGGTAAACAGTTAAAAGACACTGTTAACAAGTAATAACTTTTGCTTTGGGAATGTAATATTTTCTGAAGCAGGTTTAGCGAAAGCTTACAAAGGCGAGGTTGGAAATTTCACCTCGCCTTTTTTTATTGAAAAATTTAGTCTTTTGCATTTATATATTTTATACACACACCACCCGTCATTTCTAGCGAGTTGCTTTAACGAGCGTGGCAATCCAATCTTACAAGCCAGACTTCCGAATCGCCTAATTTTTAGATAAGATCAACTATCTTTTGCGCTGAGTTATATATTGATAATCTTTTTGCGCCTTGGCTCCTTAACTTCAGTGCCTCACTATTTTCAAGGTAAAATATAAGCCTTCCCGCTAAAATAGCTGGCGTAAAATCTTTTTCCAGAATAACCTCTGCGGCGTTATTTTTTTCAAAATATCTGGCGTTAATTTCCTGATGGTTAAGCTTTGATGTTGGCAATGGAATAAATATCGCTGCCCTTCCCGCAGAGGCAAGCTCTGCCAGTGTTGAAGCGCCACTTCTACAGATGCATATATGCGCCCGTGCTATCCTTTCGGGCATGTCAATAAAGAATGTTTTTGTTTCAGCATCAATATTATTTTCATCATATATTTTTTTTACCTCTTCAATTTCTGCTACTCTGCATTGCTGCTCAATATGTATTTTTGCCTTATATTTTTCAGGTAATATTTTTATAGCCTGAGGAACTACAGTAGAAAATATTTTACTACCCTGAGAGCCCCCAGTAACCAGAACATTCAGTTTTGAATTTTCAGTAATTTCCTGAAATGGTAATTTGCCAATATTTATAATATCATTACGAACTGGGTTACCAGTTAACACCACTTTATGCTTGAACGCATCAGCAATGCCTTGCATTTCGAAAAAAGAGGTAGCTATTTTTTCCGTATATTTTGCTAACACCTGATTTGCATGCCCTAGAATACTGTTCTGTTCGTGGATTATAATTCTCTTTTTCAATAAAGCGGCAGCAGCGAGCGTAGGAAAACTAGGGTAACCACCAAAGCCTATAAGAATAAAGGGTTTTTTAGAGATTATTTTTTTAAAGGCAATAAATGTTGAATAGCTGAGGCTGAGCAGATATTTTAATTTATTAAACCTTCCACCTTTAGGCGCAATTACTGGAAGAACAAAATATTCAATATTCTGGTTTGCCAGAAAATTCAGGCTTCGTGCGTCTGTTATTAATAGCGGATTAAAATTCTTTTTTTTTAACTGATGGTAAACGGCTATGGCGGGGAACACATGACCACCTGTTCCACCTGCGCATAAAAATATCGTTTTACCCTTCATAGTTTTTTTTAAATTTATCTATAACCCCATAATCAGACATTATTTATGCGGCATCAACTGAGTCAGGTTTAAAAAACCCTTCCTTCTTAGACTTCTTGGCATTTAAGCTATCTGACTTTTCTTCCACCTCAACAGCTGATGATTGGTTTACCTCTGCCATCAACTGATTTATCTCATCTGAATTTTCAGAATTAATATTTTTTTTCAGTTGGTCTTCAAGACTTAAACCACTATCCAGAACAGAATCAGGATCTGATGCACTTAACTCAGAAACATCATCTGCGTTGCCTTCTTCTCCTTCAGCTTTATCAAAGGCCTCCACCATTATCTGATCCCCCTCTTCAGTAAATTTCATAACTTCTTCTGAAGTGGCTGAAGTTTTCTTGCTTTTTCCACCACTGGTATGAAATGCAAGGTTAGTGCCATTTTCAACTATTACTTCTACACTCATTTCATCACGTATTTTTCCTGCCAATATTTCCGTGGCGAGTTTATTCTGCAATTCTTTCTGAATAACCCTTTTTAGTGGGCGTGCACCATAAACTGGGTCATAACCTTTATCAGCAAGCCAGTTCTTTGCCTCTTCACTTACATCAAGTTTAAGATTTTTTGCTGCCATACGTTTTTCCAGATGCTTAAGCTGGATATTAACAATGCCAGACATTGAGCTTCTTTTCAGCCTGTTGAACAATAATATCTCATCAATACGATTTAAGAATTCTGGTCTGAAATGTTTGCGTACTGCCTCCATCACCCCTGCCCTTGCAAAATCTATTGGGTCTTCATCTCCCAGATTTGCTATATGGTCAGACCCTAAATTTGAAGTCATTATTATTATGGTATTGGTAAAATCTACCGTGCGAGACTGGCTGTCAGTTAGGCGGCCATCATCAAGCACCTGAAGCAGCAAATTAAATACATCGGGGTGCGCCTTTTCCACCTCATCAAATAATACTACCTGATACGGCCTTCTGCGAACCGCTTCTGTTAACACACCACCTTCTTCATAACCTACATACCCTGGTGGAGCGCCTATTAAACGTGCAATTGCATGCTTCTCCATATATTCTGACATATCAATGCGTATCATTGCAGTGTCATCATTAAAAATAAACTCGGCAAGCGCCTTAGTGAGCTCTGTTTTACCAACACCTGTTGGCCCCAAAAACATGAATGATGCTAATGGTCTGCGCTCGTCCTGCAAACCTGCTTTACTTCTGCGTATCGCTTCACTTACTGCGTGCAAAGCTTCATCTTGACCAACTACGCGCTTACGCAGATAATCTTCCATTTTTAGTATCTTGGACTTTTCTCCCTCCATCATTTTTTCAACTGGAATACCCGTCCATTTTGCTATTACTGCTGCAATATCATCATCAGTAACTGAGCCTGATAAAAACTGAGATGGCTTACCATCATCTAGCTGTTCTAGCTTTTTCTGCAGGGAAGGAATAACCCCATAAGCTAGCTCACCAGCCCTTGCCAGATTGCCTTCACGCTGCGCTATCTCTAGGTCTTTTCTTGCTTCATCAAGGCGCTCTTTAACCTTCTGGATGCTTGAAAGCTTTGCCTTTTCCTTCTCCCATGCAATTGTCATATTGTTGGATTTTTCTTCCAGCTTCGCAATTTCCAGCTCAATTTTTTGTAGTTTTTCAATTGACGCTTCGTCTTCTTCCTTCTTCAAAGCCTCTCTTTGAATTTTCAGTTGTATTATCTTCCTGTCTAATTCATCAAGTTTTTCGGGCTTACTGTCTACCTGCATCCTTAATTTTGAGCTAGCTTCATCTATCAAGTCAATTGCCTTGTCTGGCAGGAACCTGTCCTGTATATACCTGCTTGAAAGCTGTGCTGCCGCCACTAATGCACCATCTGATATTTTAACCCCATGATGAACCTCATATTTTTCCTTTACGCCACGAAGAATGGTTATGGTGTCCTCAATTGAAGGCTCGCCTACAAACACTGGTTGGAAGCGGCGTTCAAGCGCTGCATCTTTTTCAATATATAAACGATATTCTTCCAGTGTAGTTGCGCCTATACAATGCAGCTCACCGCGTGCCAGCGCTGGCTTAAGCAGGTTTGAAGCATCCATTGCGCCATCAGTTTTTCCAGCGCCAACCAAATTATGCAACTCATCAATGAATAATATTATCTCACCCTCACTGCCTGTTACGTCCTGTAAAATATTTTTCAGGCGCTCTTCAAAGTCACCACGATAAGAAGCGCCAGCAATAAGTAAGCCCAAATCAAGTGACATCACCCTACGTTTTTTCAAATTCTCAGGTACATCTCCCTGCACTATCCGAAGTGCAAGCCCTTCGGCAATAGCAGTTTTACCAACACCAGGCTCACCTATTAAAACTGGGTTATTCTTTCGCCTGCGTGAAAGTACCTGTATAGTGCGCCTTATTTCCTCATCACGCCCTATTACGGGGTCAAGCTTGCCCTCAGCCGCTTTACGGGTGAGGTCAACCGCATATTTCTCCAGTGCCGCATAAGAGCTTTCAGCGTTAGGGCTTTCAACTTTTTTGCCCTTTCTCAGTTCTTTTATGTGGTCATTGAGGTTATCTTTATTGATCTTGAACGTGTTGAAAATTCCAGTTATTTTATTCCCTTCGTCCTGAAGCAGAGTTTCAACAAAACGCTCTGAAGAGCCGTATTCATCACCTTTCCCTTTTGCACCTTCAAGTGTCTGGTCAAATAATCTGGAAAGTTTGGGGTCAATATATACCTGCCCATCACCACCGCTTATCTTCGGAAGTTTGTCCAGCTCCCCATTTACTTTCTGTAATATATTATCTGGCCAAGCGCCTGCTATCTCAATAATTTTGCGTACGCCACTCTGTTTTTCAGGTGCAAGCATAACAGACATCAAATGCAGATCTGTCAAATATTGATGCCCTTTATTCTGAGCAAGCTCTCCTGCCTCCCTTACGGCCTCCTGAAATGCTATGGTGAATTTATCTGGTTTATATGCCATTTAATCCTAGTTATTAGTTATTAGTTCCAAGTTATAAGTAAGGAACAATCTTTGAACTTACAACTTAAGAACTTTCAATATGGTTAAGATTGAGTAAATTTCAATAATTCTAGCATAATTTTCTTCAGTTTTATCTAAAAATATCAGCTTTTGTATCAAAACTGCCTTTCACCCCCCTTCCGCACTCACAAAATCAATGTGAAAATAACTGACATAAACACAACACAGGAGAAAAATGAGCACATTAACACAAACTTTAACCGCTAACGGCAACACTAACACAATTGATTGGTATGGCGGGGTTGGCACTTTTGCAGCCAGCGGCACTTTTGGCGGCGGCATAATAACTATGCAATATAGCTTAGACGGAACAAATTTTATAACTGGCGGGGTTGATTCTGAACTGGTTTCTGATGGCGGAAAAAAATTCTCACTTCCAAAATGTTCTATCAGGCTGAACCTTGCTGGCGCAACCAGCCCGAATGTAAATTGCTTTATCAGATAGGTTGTTCGCTGTTAGTTTTTCGATTTTCGAAACCAACTAAGAACTAGTAACTAAGAACTAACTTATATGACAATTGCACATAAAAATTTCAAAAGTATTTTTGAGGATATTTTCTTAAACAGCTTTTTTGAGCAACTAAACCCTCTAAAATTAGATGGCATAAGCCAGTGGATATTTTCAGATAAATTGAATTGTAACTACATAACTTCTGACGGCCTAGAGTTTCAGGATTATTGCGGTAGTGACGCAACCAGAAAACCGCAAGCTGGTAAGTGTTATAATTTTGACGGCACTGATGATTATGTTACAATTAACAACCATAACTCATTTAATTTATCAACTAATCTCTCAGTGTCAATTTGGGTTAATGATACTAAATCAGGATCATCAACTTATATTGCCAAGTGGCTTACAGCAAGTAACCAGCGCAGTTGGTCAATAATGAACGAAGCTGGTTATTTAACAATTTCCGTTACTAACGGCACCAATTTTTACTTTGCGCGCTACCCTAGCATTCAAGGGCAAGGCTTAAAACATGTTTGCTTTACCTTTAATAATGGCATTCTAAAATGTTTTGTAAACGCCGTTGAGCAAGCTTTATCAACATATTCTGGTACAATGCCAAGCGCACTTGCAGTTACCACATCTGATAAGATCGGAAGAGCA
>DQGZ01000107.1:0-5134 GCA_003531345.1 Alphaproteobacteria bacterium
GCCCCATTGCTGTAGGATATCTTCAATTTCTATATCCCTTTTGGGATAGGTTTGAGCAGGTGTTTGCAAGTTTACAACCAATTATAAATTTTATTTTTTTTTATTAAAAGTAATTTTGTTTTAATTTGACGCAGAGCTAATTTGCAAGCAAAATATCAAATCTTAATCATAATCCTGCTTTTTCTTAATGTCGGAGTTGTTTAAAAAATTTTATTTCCAGTTGATGGGGCTGATGTTGTTTGTGCTCGGTGTAATAGGCGTGTTTGCACTTATTTCCTATAACCCTTATGACCAGTCATGGGATTTTTCAACTGAAACCATAGTTAAAAACTGGGGTGGCGTTATTGGCGCTAACATATCCTCCGCATATCTTGCATTTGTTGGGCTTTCTGGTTATTTTGTTAGTATATGCTTTCTGATATGGGGCGTAAAGATAGTGCGTTATACCTTTATCACTCCTGATGCAGACACTCCATGGTACAAGAACGGCTATGCCAGATTCACATTCTTTATACTATCGCTTGTTTCACTTTCTGGCTTGCTTTCGTGCCTTGATAATGCAGTAAAAGTGCCTGATGAGTGGGTAACAAGTAGTTATGGCGGTCATGTGGGAATGCTGGTAAAATCATTACTACAGGATGTCATAGGTTACCAGTTTTTTCTGGTCATATTTCTGTTTCTGTTCATTGCAACCGCTCTTATGGCAATTGGTCTTTCGGTTGATACATGGCTCAAGATAATTGCTATTACCGCAATATGTATAGGTACTTTCGGGAGTTATATCAGAAGAAATATAAAAAGGTTTTCAATGCTGCTTTTTTCTTTTGCAAAAAGACTATGGGTCAAAAAAACAACTGAGATAACAGAACGGCAAGAGGAGACTGAAAAACAGGTAACGCGTGCAAGGAAAATAGTTGAAACTGCTGGCAGAAAAAAGGCTGAAAAGGAAGTTCCTAAGCAGGAAACTCTTGATATGGAAATGAGTGGTAATTTTCAATTGCCCCCACTTGCATTGCTGAAGAACATACCTGATGATCAGGTTGCTTCAAAGCCTTCTCAAAGCTCCCTTTCTGCCAATGCAGAATTGCTTGAGCGGGTATTGAATGATTTTGGGGTACAGGGTAAAATAATTGAAGTGCAGCCTGGCCCAGTTGTTACGCTTTACTCTCTGGAGCCTTCTCCTGGTCTTAAATCATCTCGGGTGATAGGTCTTTCTGATGATATAGCCCGCTCAATGCTTGCAATATCTGCTCGTATTTCGGTGATAGCAGGGCAAAATGCCATAGGTATTGAACTTCCTAATGCTGCGCGTGAAAGTGTTTATCTGAAAGAAATGATAATATCTAACGATTTCAAGAAAAGTAAAATGTCGCTGCCAATAATTCTTGGTAAAAACATTGCTGGCAACCCTATAGTAATTGACCTTGCAAAAACTCCGCATTTACTGGTTGCTGGTACTACTGGTTCAGGTAAATCAGTGGGTCTGAACTGCATGATACTTTCCCTGCTTTATAAATTTGCCCCGCATGAATGTAAATTCATAATGATAGACCCCAAAATGCTTGAACTATCAGTTTATCAGGATATTCCGCATCTGCTTTCACCTGTAGTAACGGAACCTCATAAGGCAATTGTTGCGCTAAAATGGGCAGTTAAGGAGATGGAGAACCGCTACCGCTTGATGGCGCAACTTAATGTCCGTAATATTGACGGTTATAATGAAAAGATACTTGCAGCTAAAAAAATCGGAAAAACTTTGACCCGTACCATTCAAACAGGTTATGACGCTGATACAGGCAGGCCAACAATGGAAGAAGTGCCGCTGGAGATGGAAAAACTTCCCTATATAGTGGTGATAGTGGATGAAATGGCGGATCTCATGATAGTTGCAGGTAAGGAGATAGAGGCTTCAGTTCAAAGGCTAGCGCAGATGGCACGTGCAGCAGGCATTCACGTTATACTGGCTACTCAGCGCCCCTCGGTAGATGTAATTACGGGTATAATCAAGGCAAACTTTCCAAGCCGTATCAGCTTTCAGGTGACTTCAAAAATTGACTCACGCACCATATTAGGTGAGCAAGGGGCGGAGCAGTTATTAGGCAGGGGTGATATGCTATACATGGCTGCGGGAACCAAGATAACCCGTGTTCACGGCCCTTTCGTTTCCGATAATGAGGTAGAGGAGATAGCAAATTACCTGCGTAAGCAGGCAAAACCTAACTATGTAGACGATGTAACCACCAGTGATGAGGAGTTTGGTGATATGGGCAGCAGCTCAAGCAAATCATCCAGCGGGGATAAGATGTATGATGAGGCGGTTTCCATAGTTATCCGTGACCAGAAAGTTTCCACCAGTTACATCCAAAGGGTGCTGAAAATAGGCTATAACAAGGCGGCAAACATTATCGAGCAGATGGAGAAAGACGGAATAATCTCTGCCCCAGATCATGTAGGCCGCAGGCAGATATTGATGAAATAAGCATCACCCAATCAGGCCGCTTTTGCGCCTTTATTGCAAAATTGGTTAATGTTTTCGGATATGTATTTAATTTAATATATCCCCGTCAGTTAAGGGGGAAATCCAGATATTGTTACTGCCGTTGAAAAACTTAGAGGTAAAGGATTTAGCGCATAAGATATAACTGAATTTCTTAATTATACCTAAAAAGCTCAATCGTTTTTTCATACTCAACTGCGCCAGTCATAAGAACGTTATCTGTGCTTTTGTCCCAGTTTATGTTTAAAATCCCTCCAGGCATTTCTACTGTAACATTTCTTTCGGTCAGGTTTTTTCTTATTGCTGAAACTGCTGTAGCACATGCACCAGTGCCGCAGGCAAGCGTTACGCCAGCGCCCCGCTCAAAAGTGCGTAGTTTTATGTGTTTTCTGTCAATTATATTGGCAAAATTAACGTTTGCTTTTTCTGGAAATAATTCATGAACTTCAAGTGGTGCGCCAAGTTTTTCAATATTAATATTTGAAACATCATCCTGTAAAAAAAATACCATATGTGGGTTGCCCATAGAAACCGCAGAGGGCATTACCCCAAAACCTTCAAGCTCAATAGGTAATTGAATAGTATCGAGGTTTTTACTTAATGGAATTTTCTCCCATGAAAATTTAGGCGTGCCCATATTTACTTCAATTTCTTTGGCATTTATTTTTTTTGCTTTTAACAAGTCAGCTTTAGTTTTTATAATAACCTCACTTTTTTTTAGATAATCTGCTAGAATTAGGCCGACGCATCTGGTGGCATTGCCGCAGGCGTAAACCTCGCTGCCGTCAGAGTTGAATATCTCCATAAAACCATCTTCATTGGTTTTTGGTTTTTTTATAATAATGAACTGGTCGCAGCCATTTGTTTTCTTGTTTTCCCTTGAGCAGAGGCTAACTATCAGCTCTCTGGAGAAAGTAAGCTCTTTTTGTGAGGTAAGTTCATCATATATCAGGAAGTCATTACCTAAACCATTCATTTTAGTTAGTTTAACTGCTTGAATCATTTGAAATTTTATATATTTTTAAATGCCTTATACACTGAGTTGGTGTAATTATGAAGTGCTTCTTATATCTAATCCAAACTATAGTTTATGAAAACAGTAATTTTATTATTAGCAACCACAAGCCTTTATGTAGGTTACTACCTCTATAATAATTATTACAGGAAGGATTTTGAATTTAGTAAAGGCAGCCTTGTTATATCAGGTGATATAGAAGTTAAATATAAGATAAAAATAGCCGATAATTTCACTAAGCGTGAAAAAGGACTGATGTTTGTAGAGCATATGCCAGAAGATGAGGGGATGCTGTTTATCTATGATGATGAATCTTTGCGGTATATGTGGATGAAAAATACCTATATATCGCTTGATATGCTTTTTGTTTCAAGTGATATGAAAATAGTGCATATGAAAGAAGGAGCTGTACCTTTTTCGGAGGAGTTGATACCATCTCTTGTTCCGATTAAATACACTATTGAATTAAATGCAGGGCAAATAAAGAATAAGAATATTAAAATTGGCGATAGAATAGAGTTTAAACTAGACACGGTTAATTAATAAATAATTCAGGTGATATGACTATCTATCTGCCCATTGCAGAAATACCAATAAACATCTTCCTGCTTTTTTTCGTTGGTGGGGTAGGGGGAATATTAGCTGGAATGTTTGGTATAGGTGGTGGGTTCTTAATAACCCCGATATTGATATTTCTGGGTGTACCGCCATCAGTTGCGGTTGCAACTTCAGCAAACCAGATAATTGCCTCATCAGTTACTGGCTTTATGGGGCATTGGTACAAAAAGAATGTGGATATAAAGCTCGGTATGTATTTACTGGTTGGCGGTGTTGCTGGCTCTTACATAGGTATAATGATATTCTCCTTACTGAAAAAAATTGGTCAGATTGACCTTGCAATCTCACTGATATATGTACTGTTCCTCGGTTCAATAGGCGTAATTATGGCTCTTGAAAGCGGTAGAAGTCTGCTTGGCAAGCATAAAAAAGTTTCAGGCGAAAAAGAAGCTCCTAATATTTTTGCAAAGATACTGGGTATTTACAAGCTTAAAGCTTACCTGAAAACGAAAACACTGCCCTTCCATGTGAAATTTGAAGCTTCAGGGCTGGATATTAGCGCAATATTACCTTTAGGTATTGGCTTATTTGCAGGGGTGCTGGTTTCAATAATGGGCATAGGTGGTGGCTTTATAATGATACCAGCCATGATATATCTTTTAAAAATGCCTTCTAAACTTGTTGTAGGTACTTCACTGTTCCAGATAATATTCATTACCTCAATCGTTACGATAATGCACACAATATCCACCCAGTCAGTTGATGTGGTGCTTGCCCTGATATTGATTGTTGGCGGTGTAATTGGCGCTCAAATGGGGCTAAAAATGGGTGCAAAGTTACCAGCAGAAAAAATGCGTTTCGTTTTGTCAGTCATAATCCTGATAGTTTGCTTAAGGTTGGCTGTTGGATTGTTTTTTGAACCTTCAGAATTATTTACAATAGAACAGGTGTTTGAATGAAAACTTTAGTTACATTCATGTTGCTTTTATGTTCTGTGTTTTTTCCAGATTATGCTTTTTCACGCCCAATATTAGCCGATGTAATGCCTAGATCGGAAGAGCGTC
>DQGZ01000107.1:5372-5974 GCA_003531345.1 Alphaproteobacteria bacterium
ATATTAGCCGATGTAATGCCTAGAAAAATTGATATTGACCATAATTTTAAAGGTGTAAAAGTTCTAGTTTATGGTGTTCAAAATGATGTTGGTAATGTGGTAATTATAGTTCGTGGGCCAAAAGTTAACCAGATACTGCGTGAAAAAGGCAAAGTAGCAGGTGTGTGGACCAACGTAACCAATTTAAAAGTTAAGGATTTTTATAATTATTATTCAATAAGCTCCACCACGGAACTGGAAAGGATTAACAATAAGTCATTACTGGAAAACCTTGAGGTTGGGCTTGATAATATTAATTTTCAGCCAGTGAAAAGCAGAAACATTTTATCGTTCAATGATGCTATGGGGCTAAAAAATGAAGCGCTAAGGCTGATGCAGTCAAAGAAACTATATTCTGAAAATACCAATGAAATTCTCTACTGGGGAGAAACTTTATTTAAAACCTTTATTGAGTTTCCTAAAAATATTTCCAAAGGGGTTTATAATATAGATCTCTATTTATTTAATGATGGTCAATTGCAAAGCTTCCAAAGCCTGCCGATAATTGTTGATAAAGTTGGCTTTGAGGAGTTTGTTTATAATTCTGCCCATGAAAATTCACT
>DQGZ01000001.1 GCA_003531345.1 Alphaproteobacteria bacterium
GCTCTTCCGATCTTATGAGGGTAATAAACGAAAAGGACATGTTTATTATAACCGCAGTTTCAGGTCTTATAATAATTATATTCTTTCAAGCGGCGATAAATATGGGGGTTGCGGTGAACCTCCTCCCCAATACTGGCATGACATTACCCTTCATAAGCTATGGGGGTTCTTCTATGATTTCCATCTGCGCTACCGCAGGGCTGATATTATGCTTCCTGAGAAAAAGGTATGATTAGGGGATTAAGGGGAATACAGCGCATAACATCTATTATATAAAGATATCCTAATCCCCAATCTTCAGTGCGGCGAGGAATGCAGTTTGTGGTATTTCCACATTACCTATTTCCTTCATGCGTTTTTTACCCTTTTTCTGCTTGTCTAAAAGCTTTCTTTTCCTTGAAATATCGCCGCCGTAACATTTAGCCAGAACGTCTTTACGCACTGCGTCAATGGTTTCACGGGCTATTACCTTGCCGCCGATAGCAGCCTGCAATGCCACTTTAAACATCTGCCTTGGTATAAGCTCTTTTAAGCGCTCAACTAATTGTCTGCCCCTTGGTTCTGCTTGTGACTTATGAAGTATCATGCCTAAAGCATCAACATTTTCTCCGTTAACTAGAACGGAAACCTTGCACAGGTCACTTTCCTGATAATTATCCATCTCCCAGTCAAAGCTTGCATAACCAGATGTAACGGACTTCAACCTGTCATAAAAATCAAATACCACCTCATTCAAAGGTAGCCTATATTCAAGCATGGAGCGGTTGCCAACAAAACTATGGTTTAGCTGTATGCCACGTTTTTTCTGGCAAAGTTCCATAATGTTGCCAATATAATTTTCTGGAACCATTATAGTTGCTTTTATCCACGGCTCTTCCAGTTTTGCTATCTTCACTGGGTCGGGGTAGTCTGCTGGGTTTTGTAATGTTGTATGAGTTCCGTCAGTCAGTTCCATTTTGTAAACAACACTTGGCGCTGTCGTGATAAGATCTAAATTATATTCTCGTTCCAAACGTTCCTGAATTATTTCCATATGAAGCAACCCTAAGAAACCACAACGGAAGCCCAAACCAAGCGCCGCACTGGTTTCCTGTTCATAGCTAAAGCTTGCATCATTAAGGCTTAATTTCTGGATAGCTTCCTTTAATTCCTCAAACTGGTCAGCTTCCACAGGGAAAAGCCCACAAAATACTACCTGCTGGCTAGGCTTAAACCCAGAAAGGGGGCTAGCGCAGGGGTTTTTATCATCAGTTATTGTATCACCAACCTTGCAATCCGCCACACGTTTAATATTTGGTACAATAAACCCAACTTCACCTGGGTTAAGCTCACCTAGCATTTTCTTTTTCGGGTTGAACACGCCCACATCATCAGCATTATAAACTGCGTTATTGTGCATGAATTTTAACTTCATTCCTTTGCGCAATACGCCTTCCATCACCCGCACCAGAACCACTACACCAAGGTAATTATCATACCAGCTGTCAATCAGCAGTGCTTGTAATGGCTTGGTTTCTTCACCCCTTGGGTGGGGTATCTTTTTAACCACCGCTTCTAATATCTCTTTTATTCCGATACCCGTTTTAGCACTTGCAGGCACAGCCTCACTGGTATCAATGCCAATAACATCTTCTATTTGCTGTTTTACCCTTTCTGGGTCCGCTGATGGCAGATCAATTTTATTTAAAACTGGAATAATTTCATGGTTATTCTCAATTGCTTTGTAAACATTTGCCAAGGTTTGCGCCTCAACACCCTGTGAAGCATCCACCACCAGTAAGCACCCCTCACACGAAGCCAAACAGCGAGACACCTCATAGGAAAAGTCCACATGCCCTGGTGTGTCCATCAGGTTTAGCATATAGGTTTGTCCATCATCCGCTTTGTAGCTGAGGCGCACGGTCTGTGATTTTATGGTAATTCCACGCTCACGCTCAATATCCATGTTGTCAAGCAGCTGGCTTTTCATCTCACGCTGTTCCAGCCCACCGCAATATTCAATTATCCTGTCCGCCAGCGTAGACTTCCCATGGTCAATATGGGCAATTATCGAAAAATTCCTGATTTTTGTAATATCTGACGGCATTAACTTTTAATTAACTTATTGATGTTATGTTCAGGGCAGTAATTATTAGTTTTAAAGAATAAATCAATAAATTTATGTCTGATGGAAATAAAGAACTAGCTGAACGAATAAGACAAGCGCAAGATATTAACTGGCAACGTGATAACGGCGACGGGGTGATATTATATGATAATAGAGACGCAGGTTTTTTGGTAAAAGCCTTCTATGACCCTAGCAAAAAAAATATTGAAGGTAAAGAAAAAGGAATAGTTATTATGGCTTATAGGAACCCTGAGATAAATGAAAAAGGTTCTTTTACTGTCTTGTATAACTTTTATGAAGGCAATGGTCATATTGAACACAAACAAGGTGTTAAATCAATTATAAAGCAAAAATGGGGCGAGAAAGAACCAGATAGAGTGAAGAAAATTTGCGAAGTACCAGAAGGTAGGCAGGTTACTATAACTATTAAGAAAGTAATATCTAATGGCAGAAATAAAAAAAGATATTTTGAATCAGAAGTAATTGAATACTTTGATATTAGAAAATATTATAAAATGCTTGATAAGCAATCTAAAACTAGCCAAGGTGCTGATGCAGCAGACGCTACAGAAAATGGATGTCTAATAACTCTTACTGCGGCGGTAGAAAATGCTATAGACCCTAAAGGTATAAATGTGGAATAAATGTATAATTATACATTTGTACAAAGTCATAAATTAATATTTTAATTTTATATTTTAGTATTATACTAATTCCTAACTCCTATATCCTAATTCCTAAATAAAATGCCCCGCCTTATAGTAGAGCTTACCTCTAACCAGCATTACGAAATAAAGAACCGTGCTGTTTTGGAAGGTAAGTCCATCAAAAATTATGTAATTGAGATATTGTTCAAGCAGCAGAAAGTGAAGATACCTGAAAAACTACTCAAGGACTCAAAATTCTTTGAAGGCCTGAAAGAGGCTTTTAACGGTAAGAAAAATGTTAGTGAGCAAGACCTATTCTCGTTTTTTGAGCAGTCTGCTAATGTGAAAAAAATAGCTAATGGCAGCAAAACTGGCAAAAGCTCAGCCCTAAAGCCAACTGAAAAGCCTAAACCCCGTAATGGCAGAAACAAGGCATCGTCAGGTAAATTGACAAAAGGCAAACATATAGCAAAAAAAGTAAAGAAATCTTAAAAATTACCCCTTGTAACTATTAGTTGCTGCTACTATATCTCGTGTCAGGAAATCAAAACAAAAGGAGTTTAATTATGAGTAAAATAATCGGTATTGACTTAGGTACAACTAATTCATGTATATCAATAATGGACGGTAAGGAGCCAAAAGTTATTGAAAATGCGGAAGGGAAGAGAACCACCCCTTCTATAATTGCATTCACGGAGAATGAAAATCTGGTTGGTGAGCCAGCAAAACGCCAGATGGTAACCAACCCAGCTGGAACGATATATGCGGTGAAAAGGCTTATAGGTCGCCGTGGTGATAGTGAAACAACTAACAGCATTAAAAAAATAGTTCCATATAAAATAGTTACCGCTGATAATGGTGACGCATGGGTGGAAGTAAGGGGTAAGAAATACTCCCCTTCAATGATCTCTGCCATGACATTGCAGAAAATGAAGGAAACAGCGGAAGCTTACTTAGGTGAAAAGGTTGATAAAGCGGTAATAACCGTGCCAGCTTATTTCAATGATGCACAGCGTCAGGCAACTAAGGATGCTGGTAAAATAGCTGGTCTTGAAGTGCTGCGTATAATAAATGAGCCAACTGCTGCAGCATTAGCATATGGTCTTGACAAAAAATCCGCTAAAACAATTGCCGTTTATGACCTTGGTGGTGGTACTTTTGATATTTCAGTGCTGGAGCTAGGTGAGGGCGTGTTTGAGGTTAAGTCAACCAATGGTGATACATTCCTTGGCGGTGAAGATTTTGACTTAAGGCTTCAAAATTACTTAGCAGATGAATTTAAGAAGGAGTCAGGTATTGACCTACGTAATGATCCGCTTGCATTAACAAGGCTTAAAGAAGCGGCGGAAAAAGCTAAGATTGAGCTTTCTTCATCTTCCGAAACGGAGATTAACCTGCCATACATCACAGCAGATGCCACTGGTCCTAAGCACTTGAAGGTGAAATTAACTCGCGCTCAGCTTGAAAAACTGGTTGATGACCTGATAGAAAAAACTATGGAACCGTGCCGTGCTGCATTGAAAGATGCTGGCGTTTCAGTTAAAGAAATTGATGAGGTGGTACTGGTCGGTGGTATGACGCGTATGCCGAAAGTAATTGAAAAAGTTAAGGAATTCTTCGGTAAAGAACCCCACAAGGGTGTAAACCCAGATGAAGTAGTGGCGATAGGTGCTGCTATTCAGGCTGGTGTTTTACAGGGTGACGTGAAAGATGTGTTATTGCTTGATGTAACCCCACTTTCATTAGGTATAGAAACTTTAGGTGGTGTATTCACCAGATTAATTGACAGGAATACAACCATACCAACTCGTAAATCTCAGGTTTTCTCCACAGCGGAAGATAACCAGAATGCGGTGACAATCCGTGTTTATCAGGGTGAGCGTGAGATAGCAGCTCAGAATAAATTCTTAGGTCAGTTCAACCTTGAAGACATTCCGCCTTCACCACGTGGCATGCCGCAGATTGAGGTTACATTTGATATTGACGCAAAC
>DQGZ01000061.1 GCA_003531345.1 Alphaproteobacteria bacterium
TATCTATACTTACCTAACAATGCCGATTTCTTTAAGTTGTTAATTTAAAAAAAATAACTAAACTCCAACAACTTAAACTCTAATAACTAAATAAAATGATCAATCTAACAGGTAAAAAGGCATTAGTAACTGGCGCAACTGGCGGCATTGGTGAATCAATTGCAGTTGAGCTGCACAAACTAGGTGCTGAGGTTACAATCAGCGGAACAAGAGAAGAAAAATTAAAGGAACTTGCAGATAAGTTAGGCAGCAGAGTGCATATTCAAACAGCAAATTTAAAAGACAAAGAAAGTACAAAATATTTAGTTGTAAAAGCTGAAGAAATGATGGGCGGGCTTGATATTTTGATCTGTAACGCAGGCATTACCAAAGATAATTTATCAATGCGTATGACTGAGGAAGATTTTGAAGAAGTTATAAATGTAAACTTAACTTCAACTTTTGTTTTAATTAAGGCAGCAACGCGTGGAATGATGAAGCGCAGATTTGGCAGAATTATAACTATTGGCTCTATCGTTGGCACTATGGGTAACGCAGGACAAGCCAATTATGTGGCATCAAAAGCAGGTGTTGCGGGTATGGTGAAATCTTTCGCGGCAGAGTTAGCTTCTCGTGGAATTACAGTAAATAACATTGCACCAGGGTTTATTGAAACCGCAATGACAGGCAAACTAACCGAAGACCAAAAAGCAAAAATGATGACAAATATAGCTGTAGGTACTTTCGGCAAACCTGAAGACATAGCTTACACTTCGGCATTTTTAGCATCAGAACAGGCTCGTTACATTACGGGGCAAACTATACATGTTAACGGCGGAATGTTAATGGTTTAGGCTATTATTTCTTTAATAAATCTTCAGCTCGCTTCTCAAAAGCCTCGCTCATTTTCATGATGGCTTTCTCAAACATAATGCCTATCATCTTTTCAAAGAAAAGGGAGATGAATTTAAAATCAAGGTCAAAAGTTACCTCTGTGCCGCCGCCTTTATGCGGGTAAAAGCTCCATTTATTACTTAAATGTTTAAAAGGACCATGAACCAGTTCAACATCAATAAAAGATGGCTCTTCCTGAGTTTTTGCAGGTTTTAAAGTAACTTTAGAAGAATATTTCTGGCTGAAGCCCTTGAACCTAACAACCAGTTCTGCAATAAAATAGCTCTCACTGCGCTCTATTACCCTTGCACCGCATACCCATGGCAGAAATTCAGGGTATTTTTCAACATCTGCTACTATTGCAAATAACTCTTCGGGCGAGTGTCGTGATTTTCTGCGGTCAAAATGTGCAGGCATGCTTGAACAATTAACTATAATAATTTAAAGCTATTTATAATATTAAATTTTGAAAATGCTAGTTCTGGGAATTGAAACTTCATGTGATGAAACCGCCGCAGCGATAGTTGATGGTGAAGGAAATGTTCTGTCCAATGAAATATACTCGCAATTAACTGAGCATTCCGAGTTTGGTGGTGTGGTGCCTGAGATTGCGTCGAGGGCGCATATAATAAAAATAGAGACTATTATTGAGGAGGCTTTATTAAAAGCAAATAAAAAACTTTCTGAAATTGACGCTATAGCAGTAACATCTGGCCCAGGGTTGATAGGTGGCGTGATAGTTGGACTTATGACGGCAAAAGGCATAGCTGCAAGCCTTAATAAACCGCTTATATGTATTAATCACCTTGAAGGACACGCCTTAACATGCAGGTTTACCGATAAATGCGAATATCCATTTTTATTACTACTGGCATCTGGCGGGCATTGCCAGTTTTTATTGGTAGAGAGTTTAGCTAAATATAAATTACTGGGTGAAACTCATGATGATGCAATAGGTGAAGCTTTTGATAAAGTAGCGAAAATGCTTGACCTTGGTTACCCAGGTGGACCAGCAGTTGAACGTGAAGCATTAAAAGGTAATGAGAACGCATTTAATTTTCCAAAACCTTTTGTTGGTAGAGAAGGTTGTGATTTTTCGCTTTCCGGTTTGAAGACAGCAGTATTAAGAGAGCTTGAGAAAACAAAACCAGAAGAAGTTAAGAATATTTTACCTGATATCTGTGCATCATTCCAAAGAACAGTTGCGGAGATAATTTTAGATAGAAGTAATAATGCGATAGCGGAGGCAAAGAAACATCTGCCGAATGTAAACCAGTTTGTACTTTCTGGTGGTGTTGCAGCCAATAAATATATTGGTGGCAGGTTAAAAGGATTTTTAGATGACAGGAATTTTAAATTCTACTGCCCACCATTAAAATTATGCACAGATAACGCTGCAATGATAGCATATGTTGGTGTTGAGCGCTTAAAAGCGGGGATGATAGACAATCTGAACGTTGAACCAAAAGCAAGGTGGGGTTTATCCTAGCAGTATCTTCCCAATAAAGAGAAAGGTAATTTAAGAATTAAGATGCAGACTTAACCTTATCAGAAGCAGGAGATTTCTCCTTTTCTGGCTTTTCTATTTTACTTGCCTTGCCCTTTTCCTTAAGGATTATCTTAGGTTTTTTATCATCTTTAACTACTGATGCGTCAACAACGATCTTTGCAACATCATCCCTGTCTGGTATATCATACATCAGGTCAGTTAAAATACCTTCAACAATAGCCCTGAGACCACGAGCGCCAGTTTTGCGAACGATAGCTTTTTTTGCTACTTCAGAAAGGGCTTCATCTTTGAATTCAAGTTCTGCACCCTCCATTTCAAATAATTTTTTATATTGTTTGACCAGTGCATTTTTGGGTTCAGTTAAAATCTGTATTAGTGCTTCTTCTGTTAATTCATCAAGCACTGCAATAACTGGTAACCTTCCTACAAATTCTGGTATCATGCCAAATTTTGTAAGGTCTTCTGGTTCAAGCTTTTGAAGAACTTCATTAGTTACATTTTGTTTATTGCGAACAGGTGAATTAAACCCGATAGAACCGCCTTGGGTACGGTTAGCGATAACTTTTTCAATGCCAGAGAATGAACCACCGCATATGAATAATATACCAGAAGTGTCAACTTGCAGATATTCCTGTTGTGGGTGCTTTCTTCCACCCTGTGGTGGAACAGCTGCAGTAGTTCCCTCTAAAATTTTGAGTAATGCTTGTTGAACCCCCTCACCCGAAACGTCACGGGTGATTGATGGATTTTCGGACTTGCGAGCTATCTTGTCAATTTCATCAATATAAACTATACCACGCTGGGTTTTTTCAACGTTATAATCAGCCGCCTGTAACAGCCTTAAAATTATATTCTCAACATCTTCACCAACATAACCTGCTTCAGTTAATGTGGTTGCATCTGCCATGGTAAATGGAACATCAAGTATGCGGGCTAAAGTTTGAGCCAGCAAAGTTTTACCTGAACCAGTTGGCCCCACAAGAAGTATATTAGATTTAGAAAGCTCAGGCTCGCCACCTTTTTCAACATGCTCAAGGCGCTTGTAGTGATTATGCACCGCAACAGAAAGAACCCGTTTTGCCTTTTGCTGACCAATAACATAATCATCAAGTATCTTTTTGATCTGGCTTGGCTTTGGAACTTTGCCAGAACCATCAACAGCAAGTGATGACTTACTTTCCTCACGGATTATATCAACACAAAGCTCAACGCACTCATTACAGATAAAAACAGTAGGACCCGCTATAAGTTTTTTAACTTCATGCTGGCTTTTACCGCAAAATGAGCAGTATAAAGTGCTGTTATCTTTATTTTCTTCAACCATATTATTTTTTGTTTGTCTTGTAAGGTTATATAGTAACCAAATAGTTAATAAAAAGTTAACAAATCACTTCTTCTTTTTACTTGTGTCATTTTTATCATCAACTCTTTTTGTAACAACTTCATCAACAAGGCCAAATTTTTTAGCGTCTTCAGCGCTCATAAAATTATCACGCTCCATTGCAGCTTCAACTACAGACAGTTGATTTCCAGTGTGTTTTACATAAATTTCATTCAAGCGGCGCTTGAGACTGAGTATTTCTTTTACGTGAATTTCCATATCCGTTGCCTGCCCTTGATAACCGCCTGAAGGCTGGTGTATCATCACTCTTGCATTAGGAAGGCAGTATCTCTTTTTTGGTGCGCCAGCTGCAAGTAATAAAGAACCCATTGACGCAGCCTGCCCAATACAAACCGTAGCAACTTCTGGCTTGATATATTGCATAGTGTCATACATTGCCATACCCGAGGTAACAACGCCACCAGGAGAGTTAATGTACATGAATATGTCTTTGTCAGGGTTTTCTGACTCAAGGAATAACAATTGTGCAACGATAAGCGAGGAAATGCCATCATGAACAGGACCCGCCATGAATATAATGCGCTCCCGCAGCATTCTTGAGTAAATATCAAACGCACGCTCACCTCTTCCATCTTGCTCAATTACCATTGGAATAAGGTTAGCTTTAGGAGTAAAGTTTGTAAGATCTTCAGCTAGATTAGTAAGCTTTTTTTCGTATGAAATCATTTTATTAAACCTCAATTATTTATAATTAGTAGTCGGCTTTTAAAAGCTAAAATAAGCAAGGTTTTTGACAAAGTTAAGGTTAAAATTTAAAAAATTAGAAATTATTGTTGTTTTCAAGCACCAATTTTTTTAAATCACCTAAAGACTTGGCATCCTCTGATATTTTTGACTTGGAAACAATAAAATCTACCACTTTCTCTTCAATTACTGGCCCTTTTAAACGCTCAAGCGCTTGTGGGTTTTTACGATAAAAATCAATAACTTGCTGTTGCTGGCCAGGGTATCTTGCTGCCTCATCTGCAAGAGCTTTGTTAATGTCTTCCCGAGTTACCTGTATATTATTTTTTACTGCAATTTCTGTTACCACTATACCCAGTAAAACCCTTCTTTCTGCAAGTTTAAGGAATTTTTTTCTTAAGTCTTCCTCAGTTAGTTCGTTACCTTTCTCATCAACATTTTCTTTAGCTTGCTTTATCTGCTCCACAACTGATTTAAGTTCATTTTCAACCATTTGTGATGGAAGGTCAATTTTGTAAGCATCAGCTAACTGGTCAAATAAATCTCTCTTTAATATTACACGAGCTATGTTATTTCCGTCTGTTTCAAGTTCAGAAGTTAATTGCTTCCTGAATTCATCAATTGACTCATAGCCAACTTTTTTTGCAAACTCATCATTGAGAACAGTATCAGCAGCAGCCTTAATCTTGTGTATCTTAACTTCAAATAATGCGTCTTTACCAGCTAAGTCTTTACTGTGATATTCCTCAGGGAATTTTACATTTACTTTAACCTCATCACCTGCATTTTTACCTATCAATTGGTCTTCAAAGCCAGGAATGAAAGAATTGCTACCCAGTTCAAGCTGATAACCAGTAGCCTCACCACCTGGGAAAGCCACATTATCAACAAAGCCTTTAAAATCAATTAAAACTGCATCACCTGATTTTGTTTTTCTAGCCTCTTTAATCTCTTCAAAATTTTTATAATTTTTGGTTATTATATCAAAAAGCTCTTTTAGATCAGCTTCCTGAATTTCTGGTTTAAACTTATTCAGCTTTATTTTTTCAAACTTGATTTCTGGAACTTCAGGTAAAACCTCTACAGAAAGTTTGTATTTCAGGTCTTTCCCTTCTGCAAACTCAACCACCTGTATCTTCGGCTGAGAAGCAACTTTCAGGTTATTATCTTTTATTGCAGCGCTGGTTGCTTCATTGATGGTATCTTCAAGAACCTCAGACAAAGCCTGACCATTATATTTCTGTTTAACTAAGTTCAAAGGAACTTTGCCAGCCCTGAAACCAGGCATTTTAATGTTTTTGCTGATCGCTGCCAGCTTATTATTAACCGCATTATTAATTTTTTCAGCAGGAACGGTTACATTATATTCTCTCTCCAGCTTTTTTTCTGAGATTTTTTCTACTAACATATTTTTCAAGTGGTTGCAGGTTATAGCGGTAATAAATGAATAACCTTTTCAACTTTCATTACCGCTACAACCTATTAAATTGGTGCGGATGGAGGGACTTGAACCCGCACACCGTTAGGCACTAGATTCTAAGTCTAGCGTGTCTACCATTCCACCACATCCGCATATAGTTGCCAGAAAATAGGCAAAAATAACTATTTCACAAGTGTTTTTTTATGATATACTCAATACTGCACTAAAACCTTAGTAAAATGGCAGAAAAAGACAATAATTTTTACCAGAAAGAATTCAGAAGAATTGAATATATGCTTAAAAATGCAGGGGATAAGATACCTCAAAATGATAGAAGGTCAAAAATAGAAAGTTTTATAGAAGGTAGGTTAGATGATAAAGGTAATTTTAAATCAGCAACTTTTGATAATAATGAAAGAAAATTTATAGAACGTAGTATTAGCTATTTAGAAAATAGTCGTAAAATAAGAAACGGCAGTATCAAAGACCCTAAAGCAATTATGAGCTGGTATAACAAAGCTGATAAACCAAATAACCCAGACTATAATAGAGGTATTAGTTAGTTAACCAACAAAATACTCGCCACGAAAGGTACATAAAAAAGGGCAAATAAGCAGGAAAGTAATACAGCCCCAGCCATATCTTCGGGGTGGGTTTTAAGTATGGTTGCTATAGCAACTGTATCAGCCGCAATGGGCACTATTGCCGCAAGCACTAATGCCTTTGCATAATTTTCATTGAGCAAGTTAAAAGTCAGCCCGTCAAGCCTGTAAAACAGGAATGCAAGCAATGGCCAGACCAAAAATCTACCCAAAAAAGCAAATGAGATGAATTTCAGGTTAAACCTAATTTTTTCCATATCTGCTATGCCTGCACCAATTATCATCATACCAATGATTATATAACAGCCTTTGACGTTCTCAAAGAAAGGAACAAGCAGTCTTGGCAGCTCATCAACTCCAGAATATTTAAGTATAACCGCAAGCAGGAAAGCATATATCACTGGAAGTTTAAGTACTTTTAGGAATGATTCTTTAGCAGTGTGATGCCCCTTGGCAGTAATATAAAAACCTACTGAGTTCTGGAACAATGTCATACCGAGTACAGTAGTAATATAGATGCCGACCAGCTTTGGTTCAAACAGCATAAATGCAACTGGTATGCCAAAATAGCCAGAATTTGCAGTGCCAGCACATAACGCCAGTATATTAGCGGCAGTTCTTTCTGGTATCAGCTTTCTGCTTAACCAGAAAATAATCAGGGCTGAAAAGGTGCTGATACTCCAGACTATCAAGGGTAAGAAAACTATGGTCAATGAGATATCTGTTTTCATTACGCCGTAAAACATCACCATCGGCACCAATATATAGATGGAAAGTTTTGCTATACCGTCTTTATTGAGGCTCAAATGCTTTGATGCTATGAAGCCAAGCACAATCACAAAATATAAAAGCAGTATCTGTGGAGCAAGATTTAAGAAAATTTCCATTTTATTCCTTTTGAACAATTCTATGACCGATAGCACGCTCAAAGAAATAATTGAACTCAGCACCGTATATGTAAATTATAGCAAGAATGTAAAAGAACAGAAGCGTTAGTATGATACTTGCCAGAGAGCCATAAATAATACTTACCTGACGGAAGTAAGATATATAGGTTGAAAAAATGGCGGCAACCATCATCCAGAAAACTAGTACAATGATAGTTCCAGGCATTACCCTTATAAAACTTTGTTTGATGTTGGGTAAGATATAATAACTCAAGGCTAGTGAGAAGAACAACACTATTGAAGAAATAATATATCTCAGATTACTGAAATCTTGGAAGAATTTTATCTTTATAGATAGGGTTTTTTCTAGAAATTCCGCTACATCAGGCGAAAGAGTCATAAAGAACATTGCTAGCAGAACAGCAAAGGTGAGAATTATTATCTGCAACATGCTCATCATTCTACGGAATATATATTTAGGGGGGGTATCCACCCTGTAGGCGCGGTTAAGTATTGTGCGTATTCCTTCAACTGCTGAAGATGATGTCCATAATATCCCGATTACCGCTAGGGTCAGCAAGCCTTGGGGTGGTCCAGAAAGTATTTCATCAATCCTAGGTTTTATAACGCTTACCACGTCGTTTGGAAGCAACAGCAGGAAATCATTAATAAAACGTATTCCATATTCTTCCCTGCCGATTGATGATGCTATTGCAACCAGAAATACCAGAAACGGGAAAAGGGAAAGCAGGGTGATAAAAGCCAAGTAGCCTGCATGTTCAATTCCATCATGCATTACGGTATAATAGCCCGCTTTATAAAATACCTTGCCAAATTTGCTGAGCTTTTTTCGGTACAATCTGTAAACTTTTTTTGGCACGCAATATTATTTTGATAAATTGTATAAATGCTTCTAATAAAATAAAGTTATTATAAAAACAGCAAAATTTTAATATACTCAAATAGTATCATGACGAGATTATATAGGGTAAAATACAAATATATATGACAAAACATTCTAAAGTATTGATATTAGGTTCTGGTGCTGCTGGAGCAACAGCGGCAATATATACCGCACGTGCCAATTTAAAACCAGTGATGATACATGGCATGCAGCCAGGCGGCCAGTTAACAATAACCACAGAAGTTGAGAACTACCCAGGCTTTGCCGAAGTGATACAAGGGCCGTGGTTAATGCAGCAGATGGAGCAGCAGGCAGCAAATGTGGGTACTGAAATAATCAATGATCATATAATCAAAGTTGACCTTTCAAAACGTCCATTCAAGCTGGAAGGTGACAGCGGAGAAAATTACACCGCAAACACCTTGATAATAGCAACGGGTGCATCAGCAAAATGGCTTGGGCTTACAACAGAGCAAAAATTTCAGGGTTTTGGTGTATCAGGCTGTGCCACTTGTGATGGATTTTTTTACCGTAATAAAGAGGTTATGGTGATTGGTGGTGGCAACACTGCGGTTGAAGAAGCTTTATACCTGACCCAGCATGCTTCAAAAGTGACTATCGTTCACCGTCGTGATACTTTCCGTGCTGAGAAGATATTGCAGGACAGGTTATTTAAGAACCCAAAAATAAAAATAATATGGGACAGCGCCCTTGAGGAAGTTATTGGCACCGAAAACCCACTTTCAGTTAATGCTGCAAAAATAAAGAATTTAAAAACAGGTGAGGTTAAAGAAGTCAAAGTAGATGGTATATTTATAGCTATTGGCCACAAACCGAACACGGATATTTTTAAAGGGCAGATAAAACTGGACGAGGAAGGTTATATAATTACTGCTCCAAACTCTACCAAAACTAATATACATGGCGTTTTTGCCGCTGGTGATGTTCAGGACAAAATATACAGGCAGGCTGTAACTGCAGCAGGAACAGGTTGCATGGCAGCACTTGAAGCAGCAAAGTTGCTACAGGAAGAAGAAGATTAATTTTATTAAAATTAAAAGGGAGGTTTTATGAGTAAAAAATTAGTAGTTGAAGCATTAAAATCAGTATTGGCTGATAGTTATGCACTTTATATAAAGACCCAGAATTACCACTGGAATGTTGAAGGTCCAAGCTTCAATAGCCTGCATTTACTGTTTGAAACCCAATATACTGACCTTGCCACCGCAATTGACACAGTGGCGGAGCTTATAAGGGGCCTAGGTGAAAAGGCGCCTGGCACTTTTGATGCCTATAATAAACTTACCACTATAAAAAAAGGGGATGAAAATACACCCGCAAACAAAATGGTAAAAGAATTAACTGAAGATCAGGAAAAAATAATCAAAACTTTACAGAAAGCTCTTACTGCCGCTCAAAAAGCAGGTGATGAAGTAGTTGCAGGTTTTATGATAGAAAGGCAGACCGCACATCGTAAGGCTGCATGGATGTTAAAAAGCAGTATTTAAAAATAATTCATCAGCCAATTACAACCTACTTAAAACTCATTTTTAGCATCACCCTTTATTTATGCCACAAATTTAACTCTTCTATTGCATTACCTAATTTATCTGTTAGAAGCCCGCGTCAAACTGCTTTTAAAGCAAAATAGGTATAAAAAATGACAGAATTAAGAAATATAGCAATTATCGCCCACGTTGACCATGGTAAAACCACCCTGCTTGACAATATATTAAAACAATCTGGTACTTTCCGTGAAAATCAACAAGTTGCTGAAAGGGTTATGGACTCTAATGCTCTTGAGAAAGAACGTGGTATAACTATTCTAGCAAAATGCACTTCAATTGAATGGAAAGATACACGTATCAACATTATTGATACTCCTGGTCACGCTGACTTTGGCGGTGAAGTTGAGCGCATATTATCAATGGTTGACTCGGTTATCTTACTTGTGGATTCATCTGAAGGGCCAATGCCACAAACCAAATTCGTTTTATATAAGGCGCTTAAACAAGGTTTACGCCCGATAGTTGTAGTTAATAAGGCTGATAAACCAGAAGCAAGATGTGAAGAAGTTATTGATGAGATATTTGACCTTTTTGTTTCCCTTGAAGCATCTTCTGAACAGCTTGACTTCCCTATTCTTTATGCGTCAGGACGTGATGGTTGGGCAGTTGAAGATTTAAGCGAAGAAAAGAATAATCTTGAGCCATTATTAAACAGAATTATGGCACATGTTCCAACTCCTAAAGTTGATGAAAATGCTCCGTTTGCAATGTTAGCAACTTTACTTAAACATGACTCCTTCATGGGTAGAATTCTGGTTGGTAAAATTTACAGCGGCAAAATTAAGGCTGGAACAACCGTAAAATCTCTTTCATTAAAAGGTGAAGTTACTGAAACTGCCCGTATCACAAAATTATTTGGTCATAAAGGCATTGAAATGGTGCCAATTGAAGAAGGTGTAGCAGGTGATTTAGTTTGCATCGCTGGTTTAGCAAAAACTTCAGTGTCTGATACAATCTGCGACCAGTCAGTTACCACTCCATTAAAATCAACCCCGATTGACCCACCAACAATTTCAATTACTCTTTCCGTTAATGATTCCCCATATTGTGGAACGGAAGGTACAAAAGTTACTTCAAGCTTACTGCGTGACAGGTTATTTTCTGAAGCAGAACAAAATATTGCAATAACTGTTAAAGAATCATCAGGTAAAGATGCCTTTGAAGTAGGTGGTCGTGGTGAATTACAGTTAGGCGTATTGATTGAGAATATGCGCCGTGAAGGTTTTGAACTTTCAGTTTCCCGCCCAAGAGTATTAATGCAGAAAGATGAAGTTGGTAATTTACTTGAACCAATTGAGGAAGTATTAATAGACGTTGATGATGAATATTCAGGCGTAGTGATTGAGAAAATGAGTCTGCGTAAAGCTGATATGAAAGATATGCGCTCAACAGGCGGTGGTAAAACTCGTATTATTTTCCACGCACCTTCTCGTGGCTTAATTGGTTACCAAAGCCAGTTTTTAACTGATACTCGTGGTACTGGTATTATGAACCGTATTTTCCACAGCTTTGCGCCTCACAAAGGTGAAATTACCGCTAAAAGAAATGGCGCACTTATTTCAAATGATACTGGAACAGCAGTGGCATATGCTATCTTTGGTTTACAGGAACGTGGTATAATGTTTGTAAACCCACAGGATAAGGTTTACACGGGTATGATAGTTGGTGAAAACAGCCGTGATAATGACCTTGAAGTTAATATCCTTCGTGGTAAGCAGCTTACTAACGTCCGTGCATCTGGCAGTGATGAGGCCATTCGTTTAGTACCACCTAAAAAAATGACATTAGAGGATATGATAGCTTATATTGATGATGATGAGTTAGTAGAAGTTACTCCTAAATCTCTTCGTCTTCGTAAGCGCCACCTTGACCCTAATGACAGAAAACGCTTTGAGCGCTCATCAAAAACCGCTGAGGGTTAGTAGATATATTGTTACCACGCACTAAGTTGCGGGGAGCAAGAAAACTAAAGGGGCTTCACGCCCCTTTTTTATTGTACAAATAAAAAAGCGGTTGAGATTCCTAAAAGGAACCGCAACCGCTTAAACTCTATTTCACCGCTTCATTGAAAGTGGCTTTCGCCAAATCCAACAAACTTTGTGAGTATTTTTTCGTCCTCCACCCCTCATATTCAGGGAAAAGGCGAATCTGAACTTTCGAAACACCAAACATTTTTTTGATGTCTTCTGGCATTGCGGCCTGAACATCATAATTATATGTCTGGGTTGTAGTAACCTCAAGTCGGTTGCAACTGCTGCAACCGCCTCCACCTGCAAAGTAAATAACGAGAGTGTCGTTTTCTACTTTACTGTGGCTTCGGATTGCAATTCCGTCATCTGCACTGAGCTTTTCGCCTTGTGCGTTAATGAGGAATTTTTGCAATTCTAACTCGGATTCATCTTGGCAGTCGTATGCTAACAAATAAGCTTCGTTAGCTTTCAGTTCCTTTCCACAGTAAATGCCCGCATTGCGGGCCTCAGTTGCAGTTTCGTCAAAACCTTCTGCCTTAAAGGCTTCAGGGTTTTGAGAAGCTTCAATCAGTGCGGTTGCCATCTCAAGAGATGGCATTGTCATTTCTCCTTTTTCATTTACGAAATCAGAGAAGGTGCCTATGTTCCACACGCCTAGGTAGCGGGTGGAAGTGTTGCCATTTTTGCAAACCGCCCAGAGACCTAGGGGCGAATTACCGGCAAGGATGCCCGAAACTCCAATCCCCGTTTCGAGGAAGAAACGGGTTGAGCTCCAAAAATATTCATCCCCCCATGGTTGAGGGAATTGATATTCAAGGAAGCTGCTTGGAGTGAACGGGCGGTGGCAGTTGCGAAGCTCTTCCGCAGCCACCAGCCTATATCCTTGTGTAAAAATTTCCTTGAGTTCGGAATTTTTACACTGAATAAGGCGGCGAGCGATAAAACTTCCACCAACTACCGCACTATCCTTAAACTTTGGCAGAAAGCGCCAAAGTTTTGGATAGATCGGAAGAGC
>DQGZ01000231.1 GCA_003531345.1 Alphaproteobacteria bacterium
AAACTGAAAAACAGCTGGAATTCAAAATACCAGATACATTGTTCAGAAAGGGTAACTGAAATTCCCCTTGTTAAAACTAATTATCTTAGCTCTTTTGATGACAAAACACTCAATGAGCTGTTACAGAAGGCAAAAGAAAATAATCTTGACCTAAAAATTGCTGAGGCACGTATTTTACAGGCGAGAGGCAGCAGGCGTTCTACAGCCTCAAATTTTTTCCCTAGCGTTCCAGCGAATGCAAGTGTAGAAAAAACCAATAATGATTTTTCAAACCGTGGCAGTGATGTTGATGTTTATGACGCATCATTCGATGCCGTATGGGAGCTTGACTTTTTTGGTGGTTTTAGGCGCAGGCTTGAAGCTGCAAAAGCTAATCTGCGTGCAAGCAACCTGAACCGTGATGAAGTTGTAATAACCCTACTGGCGGAAGTTACCAGAAATTATATTGAGCTTAGGAATGCTCAGAAAAAAATTGAAATATCTAAAAAGAATATTGAAACTCAAGTTCAACTGGTAAACCTTACTTCACAAAAATTTGATGCAGGGCTTATATCAGGGCTAGATGTGGAGCAGTCAAAGGCATTATTACAAAATACCAGAGCTCAGTTACCGCAACTTGAAACCGCTTTGGAGGCTACAAAAAATCGTATAAATGTTCTGGTGGGTGAGCAGCCAGGAACATTAAATGAAACTTTAAGCAAACAAGGCGTTATACCGCTAGCATCATCAAAAATTGTTATAGAAACGCCTGCTAAGGTTATTCAGAACCGACCAGACGTCAAAGCGCAGGAGCAAAAACTTATAGCCCAGAATGCTATGGTAGGCGTTGCCATAGCGGAGCTTTTCCCTAAAATCTCTCTTACAGGCAGCTACGGGATAAGAGACACTAACATTACTTCCCAGACGGAAATATTCAGTTATGGCGCTGGATTTGTGTGGAATATACTCAATTTTAGTAAAATCAGGGCAAATATAGATATTGCTGATGCGAAAAAGCAGGAGGAATATCTGGTCTATGAAAAAACCATACTTACCGCACTTGAAGACGTAAACAACCAGCTTACTGCATACCTAAATGAAGAAAAACGCAGGGTTTCCCTTGCCGCAGCTTTTGATGCAAACCGCAAATCTGTTGATATGGCAAATAACCTGTATCATGAAGGGCTGGTGGACTATTTGAATGTTTTAAATTCACAGCAGAAACTTTATGAAAGTGAAATAGCTCTAGCTGATAGTGAGGCAGATGTTGCAAAGAACCTTGTTGCGCTTAACAAGGCACTAGGTGGAAGATAATAGGCATAATTACCAGATGCCATTTCCCGTATGTATTATAAACTACTTCCAGCATGAAAGCAAAGTTGGCATAGCCGCAAACTGTATAATATCTCACTTAATCAACTATAATATTAGACTAA
Organism: Alphaproteobacteria bacterium; assembly: GCA_003531345.1. Lineage (GTDB taxonomy): Bacteria > Pseudomonadota > Alphaproteobacteria > Rickettsiales > UBA8987 > UBA8987. Next base: position 1,416 of record DQGZ01000231.1, read on the forward strand.
TTCTAATAAAAATGGTACAATGAACCAACAGTAACATAGGTTAGTAAAATGAAAATAATTACAGTTATTTTAATGTCGTCTGTCATAGGTTATTCCAGCAGTGCATTTGCACAAACAATTTTCCAGCAGACAATGCAAAATAAGGCATCGCAGAACATCAATAAATATAGCTACAAAGATACCAGCCTACAAAAAAAATCTGACCATGATATGCCAAAGCCCTCTCCAGTTGCTGTAGCCGCGCCTGAGTCGAAAACTCAGGAAGCTCTGCCAGCTAATTCCCTGACGGCTATCCAGCCTGTAAGTGCTCAAAGAAAATCTGTACTTTCAGGTTATGGCAATACACAAAGCGCTGAGGAAAAGGCGCGAAAAAAATCTTCAATGGTGAAAATGGACAATATGGACCAGATAAGGAAAAACGCTTTCGATAAAAAGAGGTCTAATGGTCAGCCAGTTAAAAAAACTGTCTATACGCCATAACCATATAACTTCTTATATTAACCTCGCCCTGCCTTCTCTTTAAAAAGGAAATGATTAAGGATTGAAAACCTAGTAAAACTCCTTCCCATCAAAGCGGGCTTATAGCGCAATAAGCCGTTCATAGGCGTCATTTTTGCTTAGCCCCAAGGTTTCGGCGGCTATTTGCGCTGCCTCCTTTACTTTGAACTTGTTTTTAAGTTCTTTAAGTTTTTTAGTTAATTCTTCCTCGCTTAACTTTGGTTCAACTATTTGATTGTTATCTATCAATATAACTATCTCACCTTTTACCTCTTTATCTTTATATTGCTCGGCTAGGGTTTTCAGGTCTGAAAATTTAACTTCCTCATAGAGTTTTGTTATCTCCCTCACTAAGCTTGCAGGCTTATTACTGAAAACCTCCAAAGCATCGGCAAAAAAATCCCCTGCCCTATTTGGGCTTTCAAAAAACACTAGGGTTGTATTTATTTTTTTTAATTCCCTTAATTTATCCTGCCGTGCTTTTTGTTTTTGTGGCAAGAAACCAGCGAAATAAAAACTATCTGAGGGCAAGCCTGAAACTGTAAGCGCCGCAATGGCAGATGATGCGCCAGGTATCGGGAAAACCCTGATATTATTCTTATAACATTCCGCAACCAGCCTGAAGCCAGGGTCTGAGATCAGCGGCGTTCCAGCATCCGTTATTAGCCCAATGCTTTTGCCGCTATTTATCAGGTCAATTATTTTCTGGCGCTCAATGTCTTTTGAGTGGTCATTATAAACCATCAGTTTTTTGCTTATGCCGTAATGTGAAAGCAGCTTATGTGAAACCCGTGTATCCTCACAGGCAATAACATCAACCTCTTTCAGGGTTTCCACCGCTCTATAGGTTATATCCTTCAAGTTACCTATCGGGGTAGAGATTATATATAAAGCTGGTTGCATTTTAACGATGATAAGGTAGTAGGATTATACGACGAGGTATATAATTCAAGAGATTATTCAATTATCATGATAAAAAATCCATATGATAGCATAGTCATAATTGCAGATTAATAAATAATTAACCTATTGATGTTACAGTGATTTGTGAGAATTAGAGATCGGAAGAGCAC
>DQGZ01000058.1 GCA_003531345.1 Alphaproteobacteria bacterium
CGCTCTTCCGATCTTATTGCTGGAGAAAGCCACGTTTTTTAGCCTTAACTGTTTCAGGGTGAACTTTTATGATTATATTGTGATCAGGGTATTTTTTGGAGGCATATTCATACATTTTCTGAAAATCAGCATAAGCTTCATGCTTATCGGTTATTGTTTTGCTGTTTTCAAACTGGTCTATCAACAAGATAGATTTGCCATAAGGAAGGCTATAGGCGCTTTCACCAATATCAACCCCAGTGTTGTATTTTGTTATTTTGTTTTCATTGATGAACTTTATTATATTTTCTGCACGCAGAACCGACTCTTCATCAATTTTATCAGTTAATATTATTTCTTCCAGCATTGAAGGGCTGCGTGCGTTATAATGCACGCCTCTACTGTCAATTATGCCTGAAAGTAAGCGCCATTTTTCGCTTTGCAGCCCAATTGAAGCTATAAAGCCTGTTTCAAAGCTTAGGTAAGGCTTTTTAAGTAGTTTTGAGAGTTTTTTCCCAAAATTGTTAGGTCTAGTATCTCCGCTCCCTATACTGACCTCGCTACTTATCTTTAAATAGGAAATATCTTTTATTTCTGGCAAGAAGTTCTTTATATCTGCCACCTTACTCTTAAGGTTTTTACTTACTATAGAGCCTGAAGAATATTTATATGTTTTATACAATGCTAACAACGCCTGCTAAGTGAGTAATTTTAGATACAGCAATAAATTTAATTTTGCCCTGATCATCAAATAATTCAAAATAATACTTAAACTTTCTTGAAAAGAATGTTATTATGTTGTTGCAATAGTAGTAAAAATAAATATACGAAGCACTCGTTTGCCAGAATTGTGTTAAAGCGTTTTAACGAATTTATCCTAAATTTGTTAATAGGCTTTTATATTATTTATTAACTACTATAGTTGAGGTAATTTGATGCGCAAATTTTCTGGTGTCGGCGAAATAGTGGACGATATCCCTCCGGATGAACCCCTTCATATCTTCAGAGAACATACACTCGAAAAAGCAGCAAACTTCTTTAACACTAGGTTTAAAGGTAGAGTTTGCTATGCGGTCAAAACTAACCCGCAGCCCCATATCTTACAAAAGGTCTACGAAACAGGTATAACCAGCTTTGATGTGGCATCAATCGCTGAGGTTGAGCTTGTAAAAAACCTGCTTCCAAACGCAGATCTTTACTTTATGCACACGGTGAAATCCCGTGCGGCCATTAAAAAAGCCTATTATGAATATGGCGTTCGTTCTTTCAGCCTTGATACGGTTGAAGAATTAGAAAAAATATTAGGTGAAACCAATTTTGCGAAAGACCTTAACTTGTTCGTTCGCTTGGCTATCCCTAATACATACTCTGAGCTTACATTAGCTGATAAATTCGGTATCAACTCCAAGGAGGCGCCTGCTTTACTTAAAAAAGCCCGCCAGTTTGCAAAAAAACTAGGTATCTGCTTCCACGTTGGCTCACAGTGCATGCACCCAGACGCTTACAGAATTGCAATTCGTACTGCAAGGTCTGTTGTTACTAAATCGGGCGTGTTAATTGACTGCCTTGATGTAGGTGGAGGCTTTCCTTCAGTTTACCCTGGTATGATACCTCCTCAGATGGAAAGTTATTTTATTGCTATTGATGAGGAATTCAAAAAATTCAAGGATTACAGGTCAATTGAATTAATGTGTGAACCTGGCAGGGCAATAGTTGCTGAAAGCGGTTCTGTACTTGTGAAAGTTGACTTGCGTAAGGATTCATTACTCTACATCAATGATGGAACTTATGGTTCATTATTTGATGCTGGAACTCCGCATTTCATATTTCCAGTGCGTTTAATACGCCCTAATGGTAACCCCTATGCAGAAAACCTTCTTCCCTTCAGTTTCTTTGGTCCGACCTGCGACACATTGGATTTCATGAAAGGTCCTTTCTACCTACCTGAAGATGTACAGGAAGGTGACTATATTGAAATTGGTCAGCTTGGCGCTTATGGAAGAAGTTTGGCTACGGCATTTAATGGTTTCAAACCAGCTGATGAAATAGTTGTAACGGAAGATGAGCCGCTTATGACCATGTATGAGGAAGATATTTCAATACAGAATCAGATAGACATACTTGCTGCATAATTCATACGTAATTCCCCTGCATTGTAAAATTGCAGGGGAAATTCACTAAAATTTATAAGTTCTAACCTTCCCTTGCAGGCTGTGGTCAAGTCTGTCATTCTCCATTATTACATTACCGCCAACTATAGTGTGCGTTGCTTTACCTTTGAATTTTGTGTTGTGGTAAGGTGTCCATTTACTTTTACTTGCCATCTGGTCATCAGTGCATATCCATTCTTTATCCATATTCACAATGGTAAAATCAGCATCATAACCTATGCTAATCCTACCCTTATTCTTAACACCCCAAACTGTGTGTAAACATTCTGCCATCAATTCCACCAGTTTTTCCAATGTCATTTTACCTTTATTTATATGGTCAAGATAAACTGGAATTATGGTTTGAACACCTGTCATGCCAGAAGGGGAGTTAGGATATTCCTTTGCCTTTTCTTCCAGTGTGTGCGGGGCATGGTCACTGCCTGTTGCGCATACTGTTCCGTCATTCACATATTTCCACAACCCGTCACGGTTTTCCTTGTCCCTTATCGGTGGGTTCATCTGAATGCGTGTGCCTAATGTTTCGTAATCTTCTTCACTGAAAGTTAAGTGCTGTGGTAATATTTCTACCGTTGCAATATCCTTATTCTGTTTCAGTATCTCCATTTCCTCAACAGTGGTAACGTGAAGAACGTGAACTTTTGCATCAACTTCCCGTGCTATTTTGAGTAGACGGTTGGTTGATGAAATAGCCGATTCCTTATTTCGCCAGATATGGTGGTAGCGTGGGTGTTTACCTTTTTCTGCTATCTCTTTGCGCTCCTTCATTATGAAATTATCTTCACTATGTATGGCAACTCTTTTCGTGGTTTTTTCCAATATCCTTTTTAATGCCTCATCTTCTTCAACCAAAAGGTTACCAGTGGATGCACCCATAAAAATTTTTATGCCACAACAGCCTGGTAATTCCTCTAATTCGTGCCAATCTACGCCTTTATCTGGTGTGCCGCCAACATAAAAGGAATAATTACACCATGCACGGTTTTGCATTCTGTTTATTTTATCCTGCAATGCTTCTTTTGTAGTAGTTGATGGGTTAGTATTAGGCATTTCAAAAACACCAGTAACACCACCAAGAACTGCACCTCTGGTACCTGATTCCAGATCTTCCTTATGCTCTAACCCTGGCTCCCTGAAATGCACCTGAGTATCAACCAGCCCTGGCAATACAAATAGTTCAGTTGCATCAACCACCTTCTCCGCCTGTTCTTTTGAAAGGTTACCGATAAAAGCTATCTTCCCTTCTTTGATGCCAATATCAACTTGCTGCCTGCCATGGGTAGTTAAACAAACACCGTTTTTTATGATGAGCTGGTACATAATTATTAAGTAGGGTTCCTTTTATTATATATCTTTTTTTCATTATAAGAACTGTAAAATGCTGCGCCAATAATTACCGCAGAACCTATCACCGCAATAATATCTGGTGATTCACCAAAGGCAAAATAGGCAAGTATTGCGGTATATATCAGGCGGGTGAAGTCAATTGGAAGCACTACTGAAAAATCAACTAAAGCCAGCGATTTTGCAATACCATATTGCAGAATGTTAGAGGTGAACGCTATTAAAAATGCCCAGCCCATTTGCTCATATGTTGGGGTTTCCCAGATGAAGAAAACCACGGGTGCAGTCATTATCATCATCAGTAATGTCATATAGAATGTTATGGCCAGCGGGGTTTCAGTTCTGCTGAGCTTTTTTATAACAATGCTAGATGAAGCCCAGAATACAGCAGAAATAACTACAAAAAAATACCGTGGGTCATAGCCTTCAAAACCAGGGCGAATTATCATTATCGTACCCAGAAAACCTACTACAAGACCCAATGTCCCATGTTTTGTAAATTTTTCTCCGAAGAAGAAATAGGCAAGAATTGCTGTAAATAATGGTGCGGTGAATGAAAGTGCCGTTACCACTGAAAGGTTCATTATAGAAATGCAGTAGAAATATATGGTCATTGAAGTAACGCCAGTGAAAGAGCGCAGCAAATGTGTATTGAGCCTTTTGGTTTTCAGTATTTTTAAACCCCTTATGTAAATATATGGCAGGAACATCACAAAGGCGAAGCAGTTGCGGAAGAATATTATTTCAACTACATTCATGGTTTCCGATAAATGGCGTACCATATTCACCATAAAGCCAGACGCCACGCAGGAAATATTCGCCCAGAATATCGCAAGTAAAAAAGGGTTATT
>DQGZ01000136.1 GCA_003531345.1 Alphaproteobacteria bacterium
TATAACCTCAATTATATTTATAACTTCAATATAGTGGTTCAACAATCGCAAATTCTTAGTTTAAAGCAATCACAAAATTTGGTGATGACTGCTTCCATGCAGCAATCTTTGAAGATATTGCAGATGTCGTCGTTGGAGCTTGCAGAAATGATAGAAAGCGAGCTTGAGGCAAACCCCCTGCTTGAAAAAGACGATAACACAGTAACCGAAGAAACCCCTGTTAGTAATGAAATTGAAGGTGAATCAGAAGCTTCAGCAGATAATGAAAATTCTTTTGAGGAAGAATATAAAACTGGTGAGAATGACATTGATGAAGATATCGGTGATGCGTGGAATACTTCTGAAAATTATGATAATTATGAAAACTCAGGCGGCGGCAAGGGGGATAATAACAATGCAGGCAGTGTAATAGAGCGTATATACAGTGAGCAGTTAACTCTAAAAGACCATCTTTTAGACCAAATAGCTCTTGACCTTGAGAGCCAGAAGGAGAAGATAATCGCTTCACATCTGGTTGATATGCTGGACGGTAATGGCTACCTGATACAGGATAATTTTGACGAGGAAATAAAGAACCTCAGTGAAAAAATAGGTTGCAGTGTGAATGACATAATGGCGCTGATACCCAAGCTCCAAAAACTTGACCCATGTGGAGTATTCGCCCGCAATTTAAAAGATTGTTTAAAGATACAGCTCGCGGAGCAGAACCGACTGGACCCCTGCATTGGCGCTTTGATTGATAATCTTGAACTGCTTGCCAAAGGTGAACTTAGCAAGCTTAAAAAACTCTGTAATTCCGATGAGGAAAATTTGAAAGAAATGATAAGGGAGGTAAAAAGTTTAAACCCACGCCCAGCAATAAATTTCAATCATGATCTAAGCCAGACTAAAATTCCTGACCTGTTTTTAAATTATAAAGATGGTAAATTTTCAATTGAGTTAAATTATGATTTTCTACCAAAAATATTTTTATGCAAAGATGTTTTTAAGCAGAATAGATCAAAGAATACAGCGCAGGACAAAAAATTCTTTAGTGACAAGGTCTCTTCTGGTAATTTTCTGATACGTGCTATTGCTCAAAGGGCAGAAACTATGCTTAAAGTAGCTAATATAATTTTAGAGAAGCAGCTTGGCTTCTTTGAAAAAGGTATCAACTTTCTTAAGCCCCTTATCATGAAGGAAGTGGCTGATGAAGCAGGAATACATGAAAGTACAGTAGGGCGTGTGGTTGCAAATAAATATATATCAACCCCTCGTGGTGTTTATGAACTGCGTTACTTTTTTACCCAGTCGCTTGGTGGAACTTACAGCGATGACTTGTTTTCAAGCGAAACAGCTAAACATAAAATAAAAGAATTGATAGAAGGAGAGAAGTCTGTTCTTTCTGATGATGAGATTTCAATGCTATTAAAGAGAGAGGGGATTAATATAGCTCGCCGCACTGTAGCAAAATACCGTGAAGCAATGCAGATTCCAACCTCTTCAAAAAGGAAGCGGTCAAAGAGGGTGAACTTGTAAAAGTTCTAGGTTGTTAGTTATAAGTTCTAAGAACTAATAACTATGAACTATGAACTAAAAACTAAAAAAATGACAAATATCTGTGTAATAGGTGCAGGTGCTTGGGGCACTGCAATAGCAAAAGTGATAGCGGATAATGGTAATAACTGCCTGATATATGCGCGTGAGAAAGAGGTCGTTGAAAACATAAATTCACGCAATGAAAATGAATTATTCTTCAGCGGAATAAAGCTTCCTAAAAACCTTAAGGCAGTTAATGAACTTAAAGACACTATAAATTGCGAATATTTTTTTCTGGTTCCACCAGCGCAATTCATGCGCCACACATTAACTGAACTTCGCAGTTATAATATGCGTATGAATGCGAAATTCATAATATGCAGCAAGGGCATTGAAAATAACACATTAAAATTGATGGGGGAAGTGGTTGAAGAAATATTCCCAGACAATGATTATGGAATTTTATCTGGTCCGAGTTTTGCCCATGAGGTGGGTATGAAAGAGGTTACAGTGGTTAGCATTGCCGCAAGGGATGATGAACTGGCGGATGATGTTATAAAATTCATGCGTTCTGATGTTTTTAAACTACAATATACCAATGATATAATCTCTCCGCAAATAGCTGGTTCACTTAAGAACGTTATCGCAATTGCTTGCGGCATTGCTAAGGGTTTAAAACAAGAAGAAAACACCAAAGCCGCAATAATTACTAAAGGTTATAATGAAATCCGCAGCTTATGCCTAGCACTTGGCGGCAAGGCTGAAACCCTGCGTGAACCAGCAGGAATTGGCGACCTTTTCCTTACCTGCAACAGTGAAAAATCTCGTAATTTTACCTTCGGCTATGAGTTGGCAACACAAACGGTAAAACAGAATAATATCAATGTGATAGAAGGTGTTGCGACTTCTATTTCTGTTAAGCAGATCAACGCAAAGCATAATGTTCCACTGCCATTATGCAAAAAGATTAATGACATAATCGAAGGCAGGGCAGAGCCAAAAGAGGTGCTTGAGATTTTGTAGTAACCATAACCATCTCCCTATGGGAGAGGGGATTAGCACATATTTATATATTCATCATTCCTGTATAAGTTCAATAAAGCGGTTACAGAAAATATAACTCTTATCGTCATTGCGAGGAGGCGAAGCCGACGCGGCAATCTATCCCTACGAGCAAAACTCCAAGTCCGATGGATTGCTTCGCATACGCTCGCAATGACGGAGCTGTAATAGTTGTTGTGCAGGTTCAATAATTCGCTGACAAAATCTGTCCCGTATAACCTCTCCCTTAAAATGGCGAGGGCTTAAGCTCCATTTAAAAAATAATTTTCATTTCCCCCTTGAAGTTATTTGATTGCCCTCTATATAACTATCACACTTAGCTTTTCTGGGCGTTTTAGCCTTGAAAAAAGCATATTATTTTAACCTCAAACCAAAAAGGAGAGCAGTATATGGCAATAATTCCATTACATGACCGCTTACTAGTTGAAAGACTTGAAGCTGAAGAAAAAACTACTGGAGGAATCATTATTCCTGACAATGCAAAAGAAAAACCTCAAAAAGGTAAAGTTGTTGCTGTTGGCAATGGCGCATGGGACGAAGACGGTGAGAAAAGAATCCCGCTTGATGTAAAAAAAGGTGATATAGTTCTTTTTGCTAAATGGGGCGGCACTGAAATTAACCATGAAGGCAAAGACTACTTAATTATGAAAGAGTCTGATATTTTGGCTGTTATACAAGATTCTGACTCTAAAAAGAAGGCAGCATAATTTTAACAGGTATTAGGTGATAGGTATTAGGTGTTAGACAAAAGTCTGGCACAAAAATCCTAAAGCCTAACACCTATAACCTAAAAACTAACAAAAAAGGAGAAATATATGGCAAAACAAATTGAATATGGCACTAAAGCTCGTGAAAGATTTCTATCAGGAATTGATAAGCTAGCTAACGCAGTAAAAGTTACATTAGGACCAAAGGGTCGTAATGTTGTTATCGCAAAATCTTTTGGCGCACCGCGCATCACTAAAGACGGTGTTACAGTTGCAAAAGAAATTGAACTTGCTGATAAGTTTGAAAACATGGGCGCGCAAATGATTAAAGAAGTTGCAAGCAAAACTAATGATTTAGCAGGTGATGGCACAACTACAGCAACAGTATTAGCACAAGCAATAGCACAAGAAGGCGCAAAAGCGGTTGCGGCTGGCCTAAACCCTATGGACTTAAAGCGTGGTATTGACCTTGCAGTTGCTCAGGCAATTGAGTTTATTAAAAAAGGGTCTAAAAAAGTTAGCAACAAAAATGAAATTGCTCAAGTTGCAACCATTTCAGCTAATGGTGATGTTGAAATTGGTCAAAAACTTGCTGAAGCAATGGAACGTGTTGGTAAAGAAGGCGTTATAACTGTTGAAGAAGGTAAGTCTTTAGAGTTTGAACTTGATGTTGTTGAAGGTTTACAGTTTGATCGTGGTTACCTTTCTCCATATTTCATCACTAACCCTGAGAAAATGACTGTTGAATTAGAAAATGCTTTCATTCTTATCTATGAGAAAAAACTTTCTGCATTACAGCCTATGCTCCCTACGCTTGAAGCTGTTGCACAAAGCGGCAAGCCATTACTTATCATCGCTGAAGATATTGAAGGCGAAGCTTTAGCTACTTTAGTTGTTAACAAATTACGTGGTGGCTTAAAAGTATGTGCAGTTAAAGCACCTGGCTTCGGTGACAGAAGAAAAGCAATGCTTGAAGATATTGCTATTGTAACTGGTGGTAAGGTAATCTCGGAAGATGTTGGCGACAAGTTAGAGAACGTAACAGTTAAAGAACTTGGTAAAGCTAAACGTATTACTATAACTAAAGACGATACTACTATTGTTGATGGTTCTGGTGATAAAAAAGGCATTGAAGCTCGTGCTTCTCAGATTCGTAACGAAATTGAGAATACTACTTCAGACTATGACAAAGAAAAACTTCAAGAACGCTTAGCGAAAATAGCTGGTGGTGTTGCTGTTGTTCGTGTTGGTGGTGCAACTGAAGTTGAAGTGAAAGAGCGCAAAGACCGTGTAGAAGATGCACTAAACGCAACAAGAGCAGCAGTTGAAGAAGGTATTGTTGCTGGTGGTGGTTCTACATTACTTCGCGCTGCACAAGCATTAGAAAAGCTTGAAGCAATCAACGAAGCTCAACGTGCTGGTATTAACATAGTTCGCCGTGCTTTAGAAGCTCCTGTTCGCCAGATAGCACAAAACGCTGGTACTGACGGCGCTGTTGTTGCAGGCAAACTTAAAGAGTCTAAAAACAAGAACGAAATTTTTGATGCTCAAAACATGGAATATGTTGATGCATTTGCAAAAGGTATCGTTGACCCTGCAAAAGTAGTTCGCACTGCGCTTCAAGACGCTGCATCAGTAGCTGGTTTAATTGTTACAACTGAAGCATTAATTGCTGACCTGCCTGAAGATAAAAAATCAGGCGGCGGTATGCCAGACATGGACGCAATGGGCGGCATGGGCGGATTCTAAGTAAGGAATTAGGCGGTGGGAAATAGGAACTAGTTTTTATTTCCTTGCCTTAAAAAAAGCCTCAGAGGTAAAACTCTGGGGCTTTTTGTTCTGTTTATCTTCTATTTTCTTGAGGTCCCCTAGTTCCAGCTGTGGGGGAATTATCTAGATCAATAATTTTTGCCAATTCTCTATATCTTTCTAACATTCTAGGAATTCTATCAGCGTATATTGATTTTACTAATGTGCTTTCTCTAAAAGTATCTCTTGCTTCACCAACATCTATAGGCAATTCTGACTTTTTCTCATGCAAATCTTGTTCAGTTAATTCTGTGCCATTTGATTTTTTCTGTTCTATCCAAGATTTTAAACCTTCGTGAATTGAGTGCATATAAAGCTCTATCATTTCATAACATAAAGCAGCTTGCTCAGGATAAGCTTTTTTATTAGGGTGCCCCAGAGCTTCATTAGAGTTTAGCCTTGCTTCTAACCTTAGAGGGCCCGAATCTTTTTTTTCTTCTGAAGTGCCATGCGTTTCCCTTCTAGCGCATCTTCGTCCTGCCCCTCGCCACATACAAGTACCATAATTTCCAGTTTCTCTATAGGGAGAAAATCCATTAAAATTTGGACCAACTGGGTTTTGCAAAGAAAATCTATCATAACAATTAGAAATTGGTGCCAGAACTAACATAGCTTCATCTATAAAATTAAGAAGTTTATGACTTATGTGTAAGCCTAATTGGCTGATTTCTGTTGGATCTTTATTTTCGGATGCTTCAGGATTTAAGTCATCTCTTGAAAATAGGTTTTTAAAGGTTGGGTTTCCCTGTTCATCTTTTCCCCTCAAACCAATGACTATGTTCACATGGGTACTATTAGTCAATACATCACTTTGGGGCTTAGTTCTAAAATTAAACCTTTTTAGGCCAAAATCTTTTGCAGAATGAACTAAAGTGTTGATAGATTGAATTAGATAAGGCGCAATATTTGAAGGTCTTAAGGGCGGTGTTACTAACTCTCCTTGACCGTAGGCAACTTTCTCAAACCCAGTTTTTTTAAAATATCCCTCTTCTGTCTCTTCTAAAATAACATGGTTTCCGATATTGTGTGTGTATAAGGGCTCTTTTGTGATTTGTAATAATTTAGGTCTCGTATTTAGCCATTCTGGCACTTTAAAATACTTAGGAACATTCTTCTGCATATTTTTTGCGCGTGCTTCTTTTGGAAGAAATTTTTCTTTATATAGTTCATCTAAATCTTTTCCTTCTCTATCTGCTCTATATATTTGCCGTAACCTTTTAAAGTAACTTTGATCATTAGCAACTTTGAAAAACTCTACCTCAACACCAAAAGTAACTCTTACATCTTTTGGTTTAATTGCTTCTCCTGATTCCGATGATAGCTCACTTGCGATTAGTTTAGATATCTCTTTTTCTAGATGCCTAATTTTTCCTTTTGAGGTTTTAATATCCTCTAACCACTTTATAGAATCTTGCGTCATAATCTCCCCCATCACACAATTTTTTAGTATCCCTAAAACAGATTGTAACACACATTAATTAATAAAGAGTTAAGATAACACTTGCAATTGATAATTATTATCACTATATATCACCTCAAGTGATAATCATTATTGGTATAGAAATGCAAAAAAAACTTAAAAAATCTTATATTAAAACTATTGGCTTAGCAGCAACTGTAGCTATTTCTGCTATTGCTGCCACAGCATTGGCAAATGACACTGAAATAAAATTCAAGCAAACAAACTTTACTGGCAATGCTAAAAAATTTGATGCACAATATACTGGTAAGGAATTTATCAACGCTTGGGGTATTGCTATTCGCCCTGCGGGTAGCGGTGGCCATTTCTGGGTAACGGCGAAAGATAAAAGCTATCAATATGTTGGTGATGTTCAGAACTCCCCTGATAAAAAATTACAAAAGCTAACAACTGATAGATTAGCAAAAATTGACCTTCCAGTTGGTGGCGATGAGGCATTTGCAACTGGCGTAACCTTTAGTGGCAGTAAAGAAAATTTTGTAATAACTCAAAAAGTTGAAGGTGCTGAAGATATAAAAGCACCTGCAAAATTTATATTTGCAAGTGATGGCGGTGTAATTTCAGCTTGGACAGAGCGCAAAAAAGAAGATGGCTCTTTTGATTGGCCAATGGAAGCTAAGGAAGTTATAAATGGGCAAAAAGACGGAAGTTCCTTCTTTGGTATAACCACAAGTTCTAATTATGATAAGCTATACGCAGCAGATTTTGGCGCTGAACCAAAGATAATAGTTTATAATGGCAAGTTTGAAAAAGCAGATATTAAATTTGACCAACCCTTTGACGATAATAAAAACGGCAAGGTTGATGCTGGTGAATATGCGCCTTTCAATATTCAATCTTTCAAAACACCTGAAGGTTTAAATAGTATTTTTGTGGCTTACGCAAAAACTCAAGCCTGCCCTGCGGAAGAAGTAAAAGCTGGCAGCTGTAAAAAAGGTGAGCTTTTTGTTGGTGAGGAAGATACTTCTAAGGTTGGTTATGGGCGTGTGGCTGAATTTAATGAGAATGGCAAATTAGTAAAAATTTTGAATGATGGCGGCAAATTGTCAGCGCCATGGGGTCTAGCCTTTGCACCAGCAAATTGGGGAAAATTTTCAAATGCCTTGTTAGTTGCAAATTTCGGTGATGGTAAAATTTTAGCTTATGATTATAAAACCACTAAGTTTATTGACTATTTAAGAGATGAAAAAGGTGAAGAAATAATTATAGATAAAGTTTGGGGTTTATTATTCGGCAACGGCGAAAGTTTAGGTGATAAAGATACACTTTATTTCGCAGCAGGCCCTGAAGATGAGACCGAAGGTTTATTTGGATCACTTAGAACAGCCAAGTAAGTTCAAAGCAATAATATTTTTAATACTCAACGCCTGTAAAATAAAGCCCGCAGGCTGGAGCAGTTATTTTTGCTTTTCTTCTGTCTTTCGCTTCCAGAATTTCCTTTAATTCATCAGGGTTTATTTTGCCAAGCCCAGCGTCAACCAGTGTTCCAGTGATGTTCCGTACCATATGGTGTAAATAAGAGCGAGCAGAGAAATTGAGAATTACATACTCCCCCGCTCTTCTGACCTGTATCTCATTCATTGTTCTAATGGGAGATTTGCTCTGGCACTCGCTTGACCTGAAACTGCTGAAATCATGGGTGCCAATTAAATGGTCAGCGGCTTTCTGCATAGCTAATACGTCGATTTTTTTTGCTATATGCCATACACGGTTTTTTTCTAATACTGAACGGATAGGGCGGTTAAGAATAACATATTTATAAAAGCGCTGTTTGCTTGAAAATCTGGCATCAAAATCATCGGCAACAATTTCAGCAGCAACAATAACCAATGGCTTTTCTTTTAACCTGTGGTTAAGGGCATTTTGTAACTCATAGGCGGGCAGTTCTTTCTCCAAGTTGAAACTTACAACCTGCCCAAGCCCATGAACCCCGCTATCAGTGCGGCCGCTGATGGATATTGGGGGTGTTTCTCTGGTCAAGTCTTTTATTGCCTCAAGCAGTAAGCCTTCAGTGGTTATTCTACCTGGTTGTTTCTGGAAACCACTTAAACCCGTTCCGTCATATTCCAATGTAAGCTTATATTTCATTTGCTATGGTGAAAGAATTTTTAGGTACAGATTTTAGTTAAAAATTGGTTTTAAGTTTTCAAATTCTGCAATATTAGATTTTACCACTTCTTTCAGTGAGGAGGTTTTTTCATACACCTTTCTTTGTCTGTCAGCGCTGTTTCCTTTTTCAATTACTTCCCTTAACTGATCAACATAGCCATTATAGTGTAGTTTTTTTGAATATGGTTCTAACTTGTTTAACCAGTCTAATATATCTGTTTTTATCGATTTTGTTTCTCCTGATGAGGTAGTTACAATTTCGGCATTTAATCCATGCCTCATTGCACGCCATTTATTTTCTCTTAAAATCCAAGGCGCAGGCTGGCTTACTGAATGTAACCAGTCAGAATTATCATTAAACCAATGAGCAAGTAAATGTATAAAAGAAACGATGCCCAATGTTTCAGAAAGGGTTGCAACACCATCACAAGAGCGAATTTCAAGCGTTCCATATTTAGGGCTGGGGCGAATATCCCACCACAGATCATTCATTATTTTTATGGAGCCACAAGCCTTTAATGTTCTGTATAGGTTTTCAAATTCATTCCAGCTATTAAATCTATAAGGTAAACCTGCCGTTGGTAAGGCTTCATAAGTAGTGGGTCTGCATGATGCCAGACCAGTGTCATCACCCTGCCAGAACGGAGAGCTTGCAGAAAGCGCCAACAAATGAGGAATAAAACGCAAAAAGAAATTTATAAAATTTATACACTCTTCACCATTTTTCATGCCAATGTGAACATGCAGCCCATAGACGTTAGTTCTTCTAGATAACCATTGATTCCTATCAATTAATTCATCATATCGTTCTGATGGGTAAGTTACGGTTTCTTTATAGGAAAAAAACGGATGGCACGCTGTAGTAGAAAGTTTTATATTTTCTTTTTCTGTAAGTAATTTT
>DQGZ01000240.1:0-512 GCA_003531345.1 Alphaproteobacteria bacterium
CAATGCTTCATCAATTGCAATTGAACCTTCATAGCTGAGTTCAGCATGAGTGACTGTTGCCCTATGGATTTTTGATTTAAAAAAATTTCTTATCATTTTATTTCGCCATATCGTTTCAGAGGAAGCAACTACACGCATTTCCCAATAATGTCCAGTCTGCAATTATTATGTTCTTTGGTATTCTTAGGTAAATATGGGTTTTAAGCTATTTTTCTTATAAAAATATTGCAGAAGGCAGTAAATCTGACAATAAATATCTAGAGGCCACAACCATTGCAGTAACTAATGCACTATATCTGTAAACACCTAACAATACCTGATATGAAAAAAAACTCTTGTCTCTGTAAATCTTATAGATTATAAGCACCTCGCCCCAATATTGGGGATGTAGCTCAGTTGGTTAGAGCGCAGCACTGTCACTGCTGAGGTCGCGAGTTCGAATCTCGTCATCCTCGCCATTACATTTTTGGGGCATTAGCTCAGTTGGCTAGAGCGCCTGCTTTGCACGCAGG
>DQGZ01000240.1:688-1066 GCA_003531345.1 Alphaproteobacteria bacterium
GGTCGCGGGTTCGAGCCCCGTCATCCCCGCCACTTTAAGCAAAGTGGTAAATTGATTAGTAAGTCAAAAGGTTTCTTCAAGCTATACTCTAGTTTTTCACCAGTCACTTTCAAGTTCGGAAATAAAAATCTGATAAGTTTTCGCTTTTGTTCAATATTTGCTTTTTCAAATAATTCACTGGCTTTTGAAACTAATGTAAGCAAGGTTGAGATTAGATCACCCTTAGTTTTGAACTCGTTAATTGCTATATTGCTGTAAATACTTATAGCATTTCTATTCATTCATAACAAATAATTAATTTTCTATAGATCAGAAAATCAAATGAATTTTCATTTGTCTGTTGACAAATTTTCCACTAACTACCAACTACCAACTACC
>DQGZ01000240.1:1366-12415 GCA_003531345.1 Alphaproteobacteria bacterium
AACTACCAACTACCAACTACCAACTACCAACTACTTTAAAATGACCGTTATTACCAGATTTGCCCCCTCACCAACTGGATATTTACATATAGGCGGTGCACGTACTGCTTTATTTAATTATTTATTCTCAAAAAAAAATAATGGTAAGTTTTTACTACGAATTGAGGATACTGACAAAAAACGCAGCACTCAGGAAGCAGTTGACGCAATAATAAATGGCATGAAATGGTTGGGCTTAAACCATGATGATAATATATTCCTCCAGAGCAAAAATGAAAAACGTCATGCGGAAGTTGCACATCAATTACTTGAAAAAGGTATGGCATATAAATGCTACTGCACAACTGAAGAGTTAGATGAAATGCGCAAGTTAGCTGAAGCTGAAGGCAGGGGGTTTAAATACCCCAAAATTTGGCGTGATAAAAGTGAAACCGAAGCTCCATCAGATATAAAACCGTCAATAAGAATTAAAGCCCCACTAACTGGTGAGGTAAAAATTAATGACCTTGTTCAAGGCGAAGTTACTTACCCCGCAGAAGATATTGATGATATGGTTATCTTACGTGCAGATGGTACTCCAACTTACCTGCTTGCCGCAGTAGTGGATGACCATGACATGGGTATAACCCATATTATTCGTGGGGATGATCACTTAACCAACGCCTTCCGCCAAAAAGTTATATTTGAAGCAATGGGTTGGAAAATGCCAGAAACAGCGCATATTCCGCTTATCCACGGCGCTGATGGCGCTAAACTTTCTAAACGCCATGGAGCATTAGCAGTTGAAGTTTATCGTGATGAGTTAGGCTATATAAACGAAGCTATAGTAAATTACTTAATGGGGCTGGCATGGAATTATGGCGATGAAGATAAAATTTCACTGGCAGATGCAATTGCTAAGTTTGAAATAACTTCCGTTGGGCGTTCGCCTTCCCGCTTTGATTTTGCAAAACTGAACTCCCTTAATTTTCTTTACCTGCGTGATGAGGAAAATAATACAACTCTGGAAAATCTAAAACCGTTTTTAATTAAAAAATATGGTGAAGTTTCAAATGATAAACTAGGTGCAATTTTAAAATTGCTTACCGCACTAAAGGAAAGGGCAAGCAACTATGTTGAGCTTGCAGATAAATGTGAGTTTATAATTCACCGCCTTGAATATAACACTAAAGCTAAAGAGCAGCTTGATAAAGGCAAAGATAATTTATCAAAATTGATTGAAAGATTTGATAGTTTGAATGAATGGAATTCAAATAAAATTAAGGAGGTTTTTGATAATTTTGGTACAGAAAATAATATCAAAGCAGGTGCTTATATGCCTGCCTTTAGGGTTGCGGTGTGCGGCACGATGGAAGCCCCTAGCCTTATCGAGGTTATGGAAGCATTGGGTAAGAATGAGGTTTTAAAAAGGGTAAATAATATTTAAGCAATGCAAGACTTAACCCCCATAATAAAAGAAGGCAGAAAAGTAATTGAAACTTATGGCGCAGGAAGCTTTACGATAAGCTCCGCAAAATATGATTTTTCAATTATAATAACTCCTTTTTCCTTAAAAGAATCTGAGGCTAAAAATATCTCTGAAATAACTGAGAATGATATTTCCATACTTATTGATGAAAAGGATAAAATAGACTTTGTTCTGGTTGGTTTTGGCGAAAATTCTGACTATTTACCAACAAATATTGAAAAAATTTTAGCAAAAGAAAATATCAGGATTGAATATATGTCCACTGGGGCAGCATGCAGAACATATAATGTGCTGATGAGTGAAGAAAGAAAAATTGCAGCAATTTTAATTGCAATCTAATAAATCTATTTTGACAAACCTTTTAATAGTTATTATCAACAATTAGAATTTTCTAACTTCTTTAATATATAATTATGTCTCAACAACAGATAATTACTCAAGGTGGGCAAGCAGTTAATACGGTTGCAACCAGCGTAGAAAAAGTGGCAAATGCAGGTGCAATAGAAAATATAGCGGGTCTGCCAACCGCACATGACTTAAGCATGTGGGGTCTTTTCATGCAGGCGGATTTTGTAGTAAAATTCGTTATGATTTTATTACTTATTTCTTCAATAGTTTGCTGGGCAATAATCTTCCAGAAAATATCCATAATCAAAACCACTAAAAATAAAATAAATGATTTCCTGAATAATTTCTGGGAAGGAAGAGGTGGTAAAACTATGGAAGAGTTTTACTACGAAACCAAAGACAGAACTGATGACCCGCTTTCAAGGGTGTTTGTTGCAGGTATGTTTGAGTGTTATGAGAAAAAAGGGAAGCGCCGCCCAACCAGCCGTGCAGAACGTGCGT
Source organism: Alphaproteobacteria bacterium (assembly GCA_003531345.1). Lineage (GTDB taxonomy): Bacteria > Pseudomonadota > Alphaproteobacteria > Rickettsiales > UBA8987 > UBA8987. Next base: position 3,684 of record DQGZ01000240.1, read on the forward strand.
TAAATAATGCCTCCACCCGTGAATTGAGCTATATAGAAAAAAACCTCTCCTTCCTTGCAACTGTTGGTTCGGCTGGTCCTTTCATCGGTTTATTCGGCACTGTATGGGGTATCATGAATTCATTCCAGTCCATCGCTGCTACTAACAACACCAGCCTTGCCGTTGTTGCGCCAGGTATAGCGGAAGCATTATTCGCCACTGCAATTGGTTTATTTGCAGCAATTCCTGCGGTTATTGCATATAACCGCTTTAACAGTGATGTTACAAAAATCTCAAATGAGATGGATGATTTTGTTGATGAGTTGATAATTTATATAGATAGGGAGTTTGAATAATTTAATTTAGTTTTATGGCTATAGTTCTAAGTAACGGCAAGGCAAGAAGTAAACGCAATAGGCGTAAAAAATCCGCTTTGATGAGTGAAATTAATGTAACCCCAATGGTGGATGTTATGCTTGTTCTGCTGATTATCTTCATGGTAACAGCACCCTTAATGGCAACAGGAATAAAAGTTAACCTACCTGACTCTAACGTTTCCCAGCTTGAAAACAAAAAAGATGATGAACCTTTGCAGGTTCTGGTTGATAAAGAAGGGCAATTATACATCCAGAGTACTAGGGTTGAAGTGAGTAACCTTGCAACTAAACTACGTGAAGTTACTAAGGAAAATGTTAACGCCCATATTTACGTCCGTGCAGATAAAGACGCAAGCTATGGCAATGTTATTCGTGCTATTTCATTAATTAATGAGGCTGGATTTTCAAGGGTCGGCCTAGTAACTCAGCCAAAGGCTACTCCAACTGGTCAAAAGTAATTTATGGCAAGTATAGCTTATAGCCCTAAAAATAATTTCACCCCTAGATCCTTTTTCGTTTTAATCAGGGATGTGTGGGATTTTTTTAAAAAAGCCCATAAAAATGCTCCTCATGTTTCTAAGTCTTTTATATTACATCTGATAATTCTGATTGGTATTTCTGGTGCTTTACCAACCTGCCAAAAGAAAATAGAAGCACCTAAATTGATAACAGTTGATATAATGCCACTTTCACAAAGTGAAATTGAAAACCAAAAACCTCCGGTTCCTAAATCAGAAGAAAAAAAGCAAGAGGTTGCGGTAAAAAAAGATATTAAATCAACTGTTAAAACTGAAAAAGCAAAGGAAGTAAAACAGGAAGCAAGGGAGCAGGAAAAGAAAAGGGAATTTGTTCAAACACCAGAAGAGAAAAAGCCAGAAGTAAAAAAAGTTGAACAGGTAAGCAAGACCTCAAAACTCCCACCAATAGAAAAGCCCCAAAACCTCAAAAAAACTGAAATTAAGCCAGTTATACAGCAGAAGCCGAATGAAAAGAATGATGAGGAAGATGCAAAAGGAAAAAAGTCATTATTGAAAGATGTAGAAAAGAAAGAAACTTTAGATGATATTTTCGATACTATTGAAGATACGGAAAAAACCAAATCTACAGCACCTGCCAAACCTGTTGAATCTAATTCCAGTAAAAATTTTGTTCCAGATGCAAATTTCGTTAATGAGATAATGGGGAAAATACAATCTCAGGTAACTAGATGCTGGAATATTCCAGCTGGTGTAAAAAATGCCGCCAGTATGACTGTTGACGTATATATAAAACTAGATGCAAGCGGTTATGTAACTGAGGCAAGGGTGGTTAATACCTCTCGCTACAATAGCGATAATTTCTTCCGTGTACTGGCTGATTCAGCAATATGGGCTGTAAAGGAATGTTCGCCACTTCAGGGGCTGCCAGTTGATAAACATGAATTCTGGCAAGAAATAGAACTCACCTTTGACCCTTCAAAGGTTTTATAGTTCTCTATGTGCAAAATCCTTTATAAGTCAGTCAACTAGTTGATATGTATATACAAAACTGGTCTAACAATGCGCTAATAAATTGTTTTTTGTTAACGTTTTTTTAAGTATTATGTGCTATGATGAAGTTCTAAAAGTAGTAATTTTATGTCATTAGATAATCAGGAAATAAAAGATGTTGGTACAACCGCACTGAATTGGGTAACGGGAGAGAACTCTAAAAATACTTTTACGACTATATTTACATCATTTTTTGAAATGCTGGCTGGTTTTTTTGGTACAAGTGATAGAGCCGTAAAAAAGCAATTGGAAGAAACTGCAAGAGATTTGATAGCAGAAACAACAAGCGGCATGAGTGGTGGAGTTTTAAAGGCAGTAATGAAGGATAACCCAAAAATTGATTATGATAGTTTACCAGTAGGCTTCAATATCAGTGGTCAAAGCGCAGATAAATTAAGAGAAATAGTAAATGCAGTAATAAAAGATATGAGTTCTAACCCTGAACTTATGGCAGCCATTATAAAGGACGGAAAAATTAACTATGAAGATATTCCCTATATTCAAGGACTAGCTATATCACCGCTATCCAAAAACTTACAGGAATTAGTTCGCAATGGTGGTATAAGTAAGGACGATATAAGGGGTATAAGCTAGAATAATAAAAAACTACTCTTTAGCCTTGCTCATTACCTTAACCATTTTTTTCTTTTCAGAATCCCAGTGATATTGGGTAATGATGACTTTTGTTCCAGTGGTTATAATGTCGCCATTTTCCATATGGATAACGTCAAAACCGTTCTTTAACGCATCTTTTATTATTTCCTCTGATGCGTCAATATAGTTTTCATCATTTATGAAATCATTATTACCAGATTTGTTTTTTGTACCTTTTGGTATTGAATTTATCAGGTCTTTAATCGATGAATCAGACATCTTTCCTCCCTTTTTTATTTCTAAATGCGTCCATGGTTACTACATTAGTCTTTGATTTTTCAGTTTTATCAACTGATTTATTATTTTTCTGCTTTTCCACCTTATCTTTAACCAGTTGTTTAGTTGGTTTTTTTTCTTCCACTACAGTAGCTTGAGAGAATTGCAGACCGAATTTAACTGACGGGTCAACAAATGAAACAAGCGATGAATAAGGTATGGTAAGGTTATGCTTTACATTATCAAAGCTTAATACAACTGAAAACCAGTCTTTGGTAACTTCAAGGTCATAATATTGGTGTTGCAGAACTATTGTCATTTCTTCGGGGTATTTTTTCAATATCTCCTCTGATACCATTACACCTTCACCACGGGTTTTGAATGTGATAAAAAAATGATGGTCCCTTGGCAAGCCATGTTTTGCAACATCTTCTAAAGCCATACGCACAACATATTGCATTGCCCTGTCTATCAGGTCTGCGTAATCTATGTAATCTTTAACCATTAAATTATATTATTTTTTGCTTAAAAAACCTTATGCTATTTTGGAATAAAGATGCAAGGATTATTTAACCTATAGCACAGCGTATAATTAAATGTCAGGCTCCAGACTAGCGCCGACTATTCTTTCACAAGTGCCTTTAGGCAGCAGCACCCATTCTTTACCGTCTTTATCTTTTTTTGCATAACCTGCGCAGGAGTGAGAGCCGTCTGCTGCGGCGCAATCATTCCTTCCCGCTTTGGATATGCCATAGCATTTTTCTTTTTCAGCGCCGCTGGTCTGCATTTTTTGGAGAGAAGCTTCCCCGCCTTCCTCATCCTGTGCGAAACAAGCAGAAGAACAAATCAAGGCAACTGAACCCAAGGCAGAGAGAAATAATTTTTTTCTATCCATAAGTTTAAATTTAATTTATCAGGAATATACTACAAAACAAAAAATTTATCAAATGGAGCTTGTTAAGGTCTTACAATCTGGCTTTGCGCTGATTTTTGTGCTGTGTGCAATTGGTCTGGTGTCTATTTTAATACGCAAGATGAATTCAAGCCAGTTAAAGGGTTTTAAAATTACCCCTAAAAGGATAAAAATAGTTGAAGTGCAGGCAATTGATCAGAAAACAAAACTTATTATTGCCGAAAAAGATAATAAGGAATATTTCATTTTGAAGTCAGAGAATAACTCCACTATAATTGAAGTTAATGCAATTCATGAGAATAAATAAACTGGAATATGGCATGCAAAAAGTCTTGAATTTCAGCACGTTAAAGTATGTGGTGATGTTGATTCTATTGATGCTTCTGCCATCACTTTCATATGCCCAGTCCATTAATATTGACATGGGAACAGAGGGGGGCGTTAACCCAACTGCTGCGGGAACCATCTTTAAGCTGGTAGTTGTTTTAACAGTTTTAAGTATTGCGCCATCAATCTTGATGATGGTAACCTCATTTACCCGTATCATAGTTGTACTTTCTTTACTTAGAAGTGCTATTGGTCTACAACAGACACCACCTAATATCGTACTTATATCGCTGGCGTTATTTCTTACTTTTTTTATAATGCAGCCTGTTTTTGAAAAGTCTTATAATGACGGCATAGCGCCGCTTATCTCAAATGAAATATCTGAACAGGAAGCCTTACCTAAAATAGCTGAACCATTCAGGGATTTCATGCTTCAGCATGTACGAGATGATGATCTGGAGATGTTCATTGAGCTTTCAGAGCAAGGCGACAATAAAGGCGAAGATGCAAGTAAAGAAAAAATAACCAAGGCTGACCCCAAGAATGTTGCATACAAAGCACTGATACCAGCCTTTATGATAAGCGAGCTTAGGCGTGCCTTTGAAATTGGCTTTTTAATATTCATTCCTTTCCTTATAATAGACATGGCTGTTGCATCAGTTTTAATGAGCATGGGTATGATGATGCTTCCACCAGTATTAATATCACTGCCATTTAAGATAATATTTTTTGTACTGGTTGATGGTTGGAGTGCACTCAGTGAAAGTTTGGTACGCAGCTTTAGCTAAGTTTTAGAGAATATTCTAAAACCTAATGTCTATTACCTCTTATAAATGATTCGCATATTAGACAAACAAAGGATAGAGCTTTCTTCCAGTCTTAGTCAGGATTATGATATTTCTTTTAACAACCAGTTAAAAGAGTTTTCAACTGAGTTTGTATCCGCCTATGAGGCAAAAGAAAGAAGGCCTCAGAGCACGGATGATCAATTTTATATAATTCTATATAATCGTAATTTCCCAGCAGATCTCGACAAGCTTAATATACTAAGAGAAATAGATGATAAAAATATTCAAAAGCTGGTAAATATAGGAAAGATAAAAGACCAGAAAGGAATAGAATATTTGGCTGCAATATTCAAAAAACCAAAAGGTAGAAAACTTTCAGAAATAATTGAGAAAAAAGGAGCGCTTGAAGAAACTCTGGTCACGGGAATAATTCTTAACCAGCTATCTAGCAGTATAGCTACTCTACACATTAATGGTATAATGCACGGGCGTGTTTCATTAGAAAAAATATATTATGATGAAACAAACGGCAATATAACCCTGATGGAATCTACTTCTGAATATGTAGGGTTCTATCAGTCAGTTGCCAGTGAAACCTTTGAACGTATGGTTTGTCACCCTGCGGCAAAAAGCCACCGTGATTTTGAAGCGGATTATTATGCGCTTGGGGTTTGCATTAATAGCATGATATTTGGGGCAAATGCTTTCTCGGGAATACCAGATAATTTGGTCTTGCATATTAAGTTTGAGTCTGGCTCTTTTGATAGCCTGCATGCAATGACCAAAGCTAAAACCAATATTTTGATCACTGCCAAAACTGAAATACTGATACGTGGTTTATTACACGACAAATCATCAGAGCGCTGGAAAGACAAAGAGATTCAGGCATGGAAAAAAAGGCAGATAGGTCAGTCCTCCCCCTCTAGGATACATCGTTATGCAAATAGCTCATTTACTTATAATGACGTACAGTTTTTTAGTACAAAATATCTTGCGCATGCACTATTTGAAGACTGGTCGCTTGCCCGAAAAACCTTGCGAATAACTGACCTCTCAAGATGGATGTCTGCCAGTTCAAAATATCCAGATGCAGAAAAAAAACTCTTTTTGATGACCCGTGGCTGGCAAAGTGAGGTAATAATACCTGATGATAAAATTGCCCGCATAATCTACCTCTTAGACGACACAGGGCCAATAAGGTTCAGAAGCGCCTCCTTTCATCCAGATGGGTTGGGTAATCTTTTATGTTACATTAATAATTCGGATAATGAGCAGTTAAAGAACGATGTTTTTGAAGCAATTGATATGGGTTTCATTGAAGGCTGGATAGCGCTTCAGGAAGACACAGAGATGTATAAATCAATTAACCTAGGTTATAACCCAAGAAGAATAAAGTTTTTTTTAAGAAAATCTGAAATGGGGTTTGGGGTTGAGCGCTGTATTTATGAAACCAACCCGTATCTCACCTGCCAGAGTGATATGTTGAAAGGTTATTTTACCCTTGGTCTGGCACAGACCTTGTCAGTATTGGAGCGCATAAAACTACCGCCAATTGAAGATACGTTCGATAAAAACATCATGTCCTATATCTGCTTCCATGCGGAGGTAGATGACTCAATTAAAATAAAACAACTGCAAAATTTACCATTCTTTTCAAAAAGTTTTAAACTTAAGATATGTGCAATTTTTGCTTTGGCACAGAAAAACTCTGGGCTTATATCACTGCCTAATACCGCTGAATGGCTTAAGAACTCATGTATAGATGTTACAGAAAAAATTAACAGCTCCTTACTGAGAGAAAAAATTATAGAAAATGTAAATAAATTTGCCCAGACAGGTGATATTAATTCCTTTTTTTCTGCACTGGCAGATAGTAAAACAATAACCAAAGATATAATTGGTTTCAGGTCAGCCAAGCAGCAGTTCAAAATATTATCATTCCAGAAAATGCGTTTGAAGTCCCAGAAAAGCTTGGATCAGATAGCCATGCACTTGGGGCTTCGTATATCGGTTGCATTTTCCTACCTCATATGCTCAATAGTTTTTGTAGTCATAACACTGATAAAAACTCACTGAGATATACTATAAAATCAAAGTAGTGCCGTTGCTAACCCCAGAAATATAAAGAATGAGGAAACATCAGTAAGTGCAAGAACTATAGCGGATGAGGCAATTGCTGGGTCTATTTTCATACTATCCAAAATAATTGGTATACTGGCACCAGCTAACGCTGAAATAAGGAAGGTTAGAATTATTGCCAGCATCATAACGCCACTTAAGTCAATACTCTGATATAATAGATAAGAGCCAAGGAAAACAAAGCTTCCAATAAGCAAGCCATTTAGTAATGAGGTGAGAACCTCTTTACGAAGTACCCTAAAAAAATTTAAAAAGGTCAGCTGATTAGTTGCAATTGCACGTACGGAAATAGTTAGTGCCTGACTTCCAGAGATGCCACTGAGTGATGCAACAACTGGCATTAGCGCGGCAAGAGCAATTATTCGATGAATAGAGGCTTCAAATAATGATATTATTATTGAAACCATAAGAGATGAAAAAAGATTTACCAAAAGCCATGGAGTGCGGTTTTTAAGCTTTTTAATTACTGGTGAGAAAATATCCGCATCAGCACTTAAACCAGCAAGTTGCAATAAGTCTTTTTCTGCCTCTTCATCAATTACATAGGTAATATCATCAACCGTGATTACACCAATCATTACACCTTTCTCATCAATAACTGGGGCGCTTATCAAGCCATGTTTCCTGAACAGGTTCGCTACATCTTCCTGTTTTGTATCAACGTGAATTGCTTTTAAATTATCCTCTTTTAACTCTGATAATTTAACGTCCCTTTTGTTTCGGGTTATACGGCTTAAGGGAATAAAACTCTCAGGCTTGCCCTCCTCATCAAGAATAAATATTGTATAGAAATCCTGTGGCAGGTCATTACTTGTTCTAAGAAGGTCTATCACATCACCAACTGTTGCGTCATATTTTGCGGTAACAAACTGGGTGTTAGCCAGCCTTCTGGCAGAATCTTCATGATAGTTAAGTGCTTCTTTAATCTCTTCTTTTGTTTCTTTGGTAAGTGCTTCCAAAACCTCGTCACGCTTTTCTTCGGAAAGGTCTTCTACGAATTGAACTGCATCATCACTTTCCAGTTTTTCAATTTCTTCTGCTATTAGTTTTGTATTTATTATATCGCTTAACTCTTCAACAACTTCAGAATCAAGAAAGGGAATTATTTCAGCATCAATACCACCGATTATGGAAATTATTTTTTCTCTTACCCCCTTATCGCATACATTCAGTAATTCTGCCTTTTCTGAGGGTTCTATTACATCTATGGCATCTCTCACTTTCTGATAATTTTCCTCTTCCAACGCAGCGAGAATGGGCAACAGAATATCATCTTCTGCATAGTAATTATCGGTATATTTTTCTTCAGGTGCAGTCATTTATGTCATTGCTCCTATAAAGATTTTATCAAAGGCTACTTGCAAAAAAATTCAATATCCTGTGGGGTCTCAATGTTTATTGTTTCAACGTCCTTAACTATCCTTTTAACTAAACCAGAAAGAACTTTACCCGCACCTATCTCAACTGTTTTGGTTACATCAAGAGAGTTTTTCATGTAGCTAACACTCTCTCTCCAGCGAACCCTTCCAGTAACCTGTTTTACCAGTAATTCTCTTATCTGTTTTACATCAGAATTTACCTGTGCGGTTACATTTGCAATTACTGGAATCGCAGGTGTATTTATCTGTTCTTTTTCCAGCGCTTCAAACATTATATCCTGTGCGCTTTTTATCAATGAGGAGTGGAAAGGAGCAGAAACAGGAAGCTTTAAAAAGCGCTTTGCATTCATGAATTTTGAAATTTCTTCTGCTTTTTCTAATGCCTTCAAGGTACCGCTTATCACAACCTGCCCTTCAGAATTATCATTTGC
>DQGZ01000217.1 GCA_003531345.1 Alphaproteobacteria bacterium
ATATCCGCCATTTCTTCTAAAACAGACTATCTGGTTGCTGGTGAAGATGCAGGCAGCAAACTCAAAAAAGCGCAGGAATTACAAATAAAGGTGATTACAGAAGACGAATTTATTGGTATAATAGGGTAGAACCAACGCTTTAAAACCCATGAAATATATATTGTTAGTAGCAGCACTTTTAGTTTCATCATCGGTGGCGGCAAAGGAAATATCTGAAACAGAGTATAATACTGTTTTGAAGGAGATTAATACCCCTGACAATCAAGAAAAAGTAAAAAGCTTTTTAAATAACCTTGATAATTTTAATATAGGCGGTAGTCAGGATATTGATGTTTTGTGGAGTTTCTATCATGCAAGTGGTAGCAGAAGAATAGTTGAAAAAATTATACAATTGCTGGACGATAAGAGTTTTTCAACGGGCAATGCCCAAATTAATCAGATAGTAAGTAATGCAGCACGTTTGTCTTTAGCGGCAAATGCAGGTAGGTATAACAAAGTAAGGCAGATAATATTAGATTCAGCAAATTCCCTTCCAAACGGTCCTTTGAAGCAAAAACTTTTGCAGATAATAAATCAAATATCACAATAAAAAACCCGCCAGATATTTCTATATGGCGGGTTAAATATCAAGAATATTGTTATAGTTTATCTCCTGTCTCCAATGAATTGGAGAAGGTTGATGAACATATAAACAAAGTCAAAATATAACTGTAACGCACCCATAACGGCTGCCTTGCCAGCCATTGAAGCATTATTGCCGAAGTAATAATACATCTGTTTTATCTTTTGTGTGTCATAGGCGGTTAAAGCAATTGAAGCTATAACTGCAACCGCTGACGTGATAAAATGTATGGTTGAGCTACCAATAAATATGTTTATCAGGCTGGCAAAAAACACACCAAGAACACCAATCATCGCAAACATACCCAAAGACGTAAGATCTTTCTTAGTTGTGTAACCATAAAGGCTCATTCCAAGGAAAACCGAAGCAGTTATGAAGAAGGTTCTTGCTACACTTTCACCAGTATAGATAAGAAATATAGGTGCAATGGAAATGGAAAGTAGTACTGCATAGCCATAAAACGCCATTTTAGCGCCAGCTTCAGTCATGCTCATCATTCTTGGAAGAACCAGAAAAGCCATAGCGATAATGCCAATGAGCCATACCCATTTTAATGCCATTATAGGCTCCTGTATTGCAGGAACTGTCATGAACAGGTAGGCAAACAAGCCGCTGATACCAAGGCCAGTTGCCATATAATTATAAACTTTAAGCATGTGCGCCCGCAAACCCTCATCATATGTAGAAGTTTGTGCTTGGGATCTGTTAGTATAATCAATCATTTTAATATCCTCCGATAATGTTGGTTGATTTATATCTATTATATAATAAAAAGCATCTATATATCAAGGGAAACACGACATTGGCACAAAAAAATAACATATTGAAAATGAACGAGGTTTCAAAAATAAATAACTTACAGAAAAAAACTTTGTTGCCTTACGGCTTCCATGACCATATTTTTGGTGAAGCAGAGGCGGAACTTGACATTAACAATGTTATTTTATCCTCCCTTAAAAAAAGTGGCTTTAAATTAATAAGGCCCTCAACAATAGAGTTTGAGGAAAGTTTAGACAGTGAATATTCGCCGAATTTCTTTAAAGTATCTGACCCCATTTCTGGTAAAATGATGGTTCTACGGGCAGATATTACCCCCCAGATTGCAAGAATTATAAGAGACAAGTTCTCAGAAAAATATTTCAATAATGAAACGGTAAAAATTTCATATACTGGGCAGGTATTTAGAAAGAACCCGATTGCGAATTCGTCTGAAAGGCAATTGACCCAGACAGGTTTTGAGATACTTTCTAACGATAATATCAATTCTGATGTTTTTACTATTTTACAGGCTATTTCAACTTTTAAAAAATTAAAGACAAGTGATTACACAATAAATTTTGTTTACCCAGCATTGCTTGATAAAATTTTAGCTAACTCAAAAAATATTGATAAGGTTAAAGAATTAATTGAAGTAAAAGATTATCTGGCACTTGAAAAGCTAAACCCTGTTGCCTACAAATTATGCAGGATATCTGATGAAGTTTTTGATTTAAAATCTGCTGTGAAGGTAATCGGCGAAATTGAAAAGATTGCGGGTGATAAAAAACTAGTAAGAGATGATCTGCAGAAAATAAAAAAAATAATTACGCAATTTCTTGCAACTTCTTCTTCAAATATAAGCTTTGACTTATTTGAGAGTTACGGCTTCACTTACCATTCAGGGCTTTGTTATAGCTTCATATCAAACAAAACTCATGAAGAAATTGGACGTGGCGGTAGATATGATATTCTATCGGAAAATGGTAGTATAAGCGCAGTAGGTTTCACATTCTTAGTAAATTCGATCAACAGAACATCAAAAAATAATGCAGGCAGTCGTAAAAAATAATTTCAAGTCATTGAGGTCAATACCTTTTGACATTGGTGCAATTCACCTAGTTGGTATTGGTGGAATTGGTATGAGTGGTATTGCAGAAATACTTCATAACCTTGGTTATTTGGTAACTGGTTCAGATGTTTCAGAGAACTATAATGTTACCCGCCTTAAGAAGTTAGGGATAAAAATATTTATCGGGCATAATGCAGAAAATGTAAAAGATGCTTCAGTGCTGGTCAAGTCAACTGCTGTATCATTTGCCAACCCAGAAGTTTTAGCTGCTCGTGAGAAAAAAATTCCTGTAGTAAGGCGTTCTGAAATGCTTGCGGAGCTTACAAAGTTAAAAAGTACGGTAGCAATTTCTGGTTCACATGGAAAAACCACCACCACTTCAATGATAGCTCATATATTTGAGAAAGCAGGGTTGGAACCTACTATCCTCAATGGTGGAATAATAAATACCATAGGTTCAAATGCCAAGCTTGGTAAAGGTGATTGGCTGGTTGCAGAAGCGGATGAAAGTGATGGAACTTTTGTAAAAATTCCTGCAACAATTGGTGTTATAACCAATATTGACCCAGAACATCTTGATTACTGGAAAACTTTCAACAGGCTTGAAAAAGCATTTTTAAAATTCCTGAAACAACTTCCTTTCTATGGCTTTGGCGTTCTGAACCATGACCATAAACTAGTACGGGAGATGATCCCTCAGGTGCTGGATAGGAAAATATATACTTATTCATTAAGCGATAAAGCAGCAGATATTTATGTTACCAATGTAGCTCTGAAAGATAACAAGTCAGAATTTGAAGTTATAGTTTCTCCTAATCTTTCAAGGGATAACAAAGAAATAAAACAGACATTTGAAATACCCTGCTTTGGTATGCACAATGTTTCGAACTGCCTTGCTGCAATTGCAGTTGGTTTAGGCGTTAATATTGAAATTGGGGTTATTGCTAAGTCACTGCAAAATTTTGAAGGTGTAAAGCGTAGGTTTACTGTAACAGGTGTAACTAATGGCATTACAATTATTGATGATTATGCACATCACCCAGAAGAGATAAAGGCAACCTTGTCATCTGCCAAACAATTCATAAAAGGTAAAAATGGCAGGGTTATAGCTGTTATGCAGCCGCACAGATATACTAGGCTAGAAAATTTATTTTCTGAGTTCTCTGAATGTTTTATTGACGCGGATGAAGTGGTGGTTACACCAATTTATTCCGCTGGTGAAAACCAGATAGGTGATCTTTCAAATAAAACCCTATCAGATTCTGTATCAAAAAGAGGCAAATCATGCCATGCCTTAGATGAAGATGCAAAATTATCAGAAATGTTAGCGAATTTTTTACGATCTGGTGATATAGTGGTTTGTATGGGTGCGGGAAGTATCACATATATGGCACAGAAATTGCCTGAACAATTGAAAGAACAGATGAATAAATGAAAGAGATAAATAAAAGAAACAAAAGTAAGCTGACCGAGAATTTACGCCAGAATCTTTTACGCAGAAAACAGACAGCAAAAAAACTTGGTGATACAAATAAAACAAAGGAGGGGTGATTGATCTTCTGGTCCAAAACACCTGACTTAAAAACCAAGGAAGGAAGGCGTAAGAAGAACCGTCAGGATTTTGAGCGTATGATCGCCCATAAAGAGCATATGGCAGCTTCAGATGCGGCGAGGGATTCAAAATCTTCTGGCTCTGATATGAGTGGGAATACCGAAGGTATAAATGAGGACTTAACTGCTAAAGCAGGGCAGATAGCGCAGGATGCAAAATCAATTTCACTGGAGCGGGGAAAGCACATAGTTCAAATGCGTGGGCGCATAAGGGCAAGAAGGCAGAAATTACGCTCAAAAGGAAAGTCCGCAGGGTTTTAGCGGCTGTTTTTCATTTTGTTCTATTCAAAACCATATCTGCAAGGTCGCAAAGCATATCGCCGCTTTGGCATCTTCCAAAAACATTTAAATATTCTTTGGCTTGTGCAGTTAATATGGTAGCTTGTTGTTTAGCTTTTTCAACGCCCAATACTGCTACATAAGTTCCTTTTTCCTCAGACTTGTTTTTACGAGGAGTGCCATCTTCATTGCGTTCAATAGTTGCATCAAGCAGGTCATCAGTTATCTGAAATACCAGACCCAGATTATTAGCATAACCACGAAGGGCATTTCTGGCATTTTTTGTTGCCCTACCTAAAATTGCACCAGCTTCACAGGAGGCTTGGAATAATTGACCAGTTTTCAGGCGTTGTAACCTAGTAATTTGTTCTATATTTAAATCCCTCTCTTCAGAGAGAATGTCTATCATCTGTCCGCCAACCATTCCGTTAGCACCAATTGCCTTTGAAAAACTTGCAACTAATTCTAAACGGATTGAAGCATCAACATGGGTTGTATCATGGCTTAAAACTTCAAATGCAAAAGCAAGTAATGCATCACCAGCTAGTATTGCAGTTGCTTCATCAAACTTTTTATGGAGTGAAGGTTGCCCACGGCGCTCATCATCATCATCTAGCGCTGGCAGGTCATCATGAATAAGTGAAAAGCAATGCACAAATTCAATGGCCGCTGCAGCCATAAGCGAGCAGGACTCACTAACGCCAAAAAGGTTAGCAGATTGTAATAAAATAAAAGGTCTTATCCTTTTGCCGCCACTAAGCGCTGAATAACGCATTGCACGTGCCAAACGGTTCTCGCCAACTCTCCCTTCAATTTCTATCGGAAGTAACGCATCCATTTTTTCATTAACTAATCTCTCAACTCTTGCTAATTCTTGCTTCAAATCTGACATATACACATATTTAGGTATGGTTCTAGCTGTTAGTTATTTTTATTATTCTGTAAAGCTCTATCTACTAGTACTTGGTATCTAGCAATTATAACTTCAAAATTATGCGTCTAAATTACTAACATTCAGTGCATTTTTCTGGATGAAATCTCTACGTGGCTCAACCACATCACCCATTAATGTTGAAAAAATTTCGTCAGCAGCTTCTGCATCTTCAACTTTAACTTGCAATAAAGTACGTGATTCAGGGTTAAGTGTTGTGTCCCATAATTGCTCTGCGTTCATTTCACCCAAACCTTTGAAGCGGCTTATAGTACAGCCTTTTTTGCCAAGTTCATTTACCCTATCAAAAATTTCTAATGCAGTTTCGGCTTTGATTGAAGATTCTTTACCAACAATTTCTAAGTTACCTTCTAGAATTTCTGAAATATCTTTTGATATTTCTGCTAATTTTTTAGCTTCAGCAGTATTGAATATATTAGAAGACAGAGTTAAAATTTCCTTTATACCCCTTACTTTTCTGCTGTAAGTAAAATGTGTAGCATCTGAATTTTCAATGCCCCAGAATTTATCTTCATTTAAATTTTGGTTTAGTTTAGCCAAAATTCCCTTTGCGGTATCCTCAGAAAAACCTTTTGCAAAAGCGCCAGAAATTGCCGCAGCTTCAATCAATTTTTCATCAGAAAGGCGTTTTAAGCTTTCAGTAAAATCTTTAAATTTAAAGATTTTACGCAAAGTATCAGCGAAGTGATTACCTGCAATCTGCGTTCCAGAAGCCAGTTTTAAAAGCGAATTTTCAGCTACCGATGAAATTATGAATTCATTTAACGCGTCATCATTTTTTAAGTAAACTTCGCTGTTACCTTTTTTAACTTTGTAAAGAGGCGGCTGTGCAATATACAAATAGCCCTTTTCAATTAGCTGAGGCATATGGCGGAAGAAGAAAGTTAGCAATAATGTACGGATGTGTGAGCCATCAACATCAGCATCCGTCATGATGATTATTTTATGATAACGCACTTTTTCAAGGTTAAATTCTTCACCAATGCTGGCACCTAATGCTGTTATTAAAGTTCCAACTTCTTGTGATGAAAGAACCCTGTCAAACCTTGCTCTTTCAACATTTAAAATTTTACCTTTAAGTGGTAAAATTGCTTGCGTTGCACGAGTTCTACCTTGCTTGGCTGAGCCACCTGCTGAATCACCCTCTACAATAAATAGTTCAGATAAAGCTGGGTCTTTTTCCTGACAATCTGCAAGTTTACCTGGCAGGCTAGAAATATCCAATGCGCCTTTTCTACGGGTTAGTTCACGGGCTTTTTTTGCTGCCTCTCTAGCTGCTGCCGCTTCATAAACTTTAGTTATGATTATTTTTGTTTCATTTGGGTGTTCTTCAAACCAAGTTGCTAATTTTTCATTTACCACAGACTCTACCGCAGGGCGAACTTCAGATGAAACGAGCTTATCTTTAGTTTGAGAGCTAAATTTAGGGTCAGGCACTTTAACTGAAACAACCGTTGTTAAGCCTTCACGAACATCTTCACCAGAAAGTGTAATTTTATTTTTCTTAGTAAAGCCTAGGCTTTCAGCATAATGGTTAATCTGGCGTGTTAATGCCGAGCGGAAGCCAACTAAGTGTGTTCCACCATCCCGTTGGCGGATATTATTAGTGAAACATAAAGCATTTTCATGGTAGCTATCATTCCACTCCAAGCCAACTTCAACCGTAACACCTGCATTTTTACCATAAACCATCACAACAGGGTGAAGCGCTTTTTTAGAGCGGTCAAGATACTCCACATAGCTTTTCACACCGCCTTCATAATACATTTCCTCTGTTTTATGTTGACCATTTTCATCAAGTGCTGAAACTCGTTTATCAGTTAATTGAATACGAACACCTGAATTTAAAAAAGCTAATTCTTTAATTCTATGGTGTAGAGTATCATAATCAAATTCAGTTTTTGTAAATACTTCACTTGAAGGCATAAAAGTTACTTGTGTACCTTTTTTACCTTTTGCATCACCAAGCGTAACTAAAGGTGAAACAGTTTCACCATCAGCAAATTCAATAAAATGCTCCTGTCCATCACGCCAGATATTAACTTTCAACCAAACAGATAAAGCATTCACAACTGAAACACCAACGCCGTGCAAACCACCAGAAACCTTATATGAGTTCTGGTCAAACTTACCGCCTGCGTGAAGTTGCGTCATAATAACTTCTGCTGCTGAAACACCTTCTTCCTTGTGAATATCAACAGGTATACCCCTGCCATTATCTGAAACAGTAACGCTGCCATCTTCGTTAATTGAAACATCAATTTTATTACAATGCCCCGCAAGTGATTCGTCAATTGCGTTGTCTAAAACTTCATAAACCATATGGTGCAAACCTGAACCATCATCAGTATCGCCAATATACATTCCTGGGCGTTTGCGAACCGCATCAAGACCTTTTAAAACCTTGATAGATGAAGAGTCATAAGCTGTGCTAACAAAATCACTTTCTGGGTTGTGTTGTTCCTGGCTGCCAGTGTCATCATTTTTGATATTTTCGTTTTCTAATTCCATATTTGTTTCCGCTAATTTTACTTTAGATTTCATAAGGTTTTGAGCTTGAATTTTCTGTGAATTTATATAGCCAGATTTTATAGCTAAAAGCTAGCAGAAAATGAGAGATTTTTAAAGATTTTTGGTTGGCTGAAACCCATATTTACCGCCATCTTCTATGCATCCAGAACCATTGTTCTGGGGTTTGCCTTATCCATTTTTCGTAAATGGCATAAATTTCTTTGGTTATTGAGGTTATATCATCATTTTCTCTGATAAAAATAGGTGGTTCAAATATGCTTTTATATTTTCCATTTTCCATTCTTACTACTCGTGACATGATAATGGGTAACTTATACTTGATAGCAAATTCTGCTGGTGCTTGAGGTGCTTTTACTTTTCTGCCGAAAAATTCAATTTCAACTCCGCTGGTTAAATGCTGGTCAACAAGCAGTCCTAGGCTTCCACCGCTCTTTAGCTGCTTTAAAATATCTTTAAAACCAGCAACCTCACCTTTAGGGATAATTTTAGCAGTGTAGCGGTTGCGACATTTTTGGATTAAATTTTCTACCAGCGGGTTTTTTGCCCTGCGATATATCAGCGCTGTATTCGGGTCTAGGTTTATTAGCATTCTTGAAGCTAATTCCCAATTGCCTATATGAGCTGAAACATAGATAAGTGAATTTGAAATTTGCTTTGCTAATATATGGTAATTTTTATTTTCTATTTCAATTACGTCATCAATCTCTTCTTTTTTAAGCTTTGTAACCCTATCGAATTCTGCCCCGATTATACCTAAATTTTCCCAGCATTTTGAAGTAATTTCCCTGATCTCATTTTCGGATTTTTCAGGGAAAGCATATTTTAAATTTTCATATGCTATCTGGTTGGCGGAGTGCATTTTGCCAAAAAACTTGACCAGCGAACCAACCAGCTTTGAAGAGCATTTTTGAGGAAAAAATTTCAGCAAAATGAAAAACCCATAAAGCAAAGATGCTTCAAATATATATTGGGGGTATTTTAAAATTCTTTTCACTAATTAGAAAAACTACCCTTCAATATTTTCATTACCGACAGCTTCTTCATTAGCATTTTCTTGATTATCAGAAGTTTCTTCTTCACTTGCTGCAATTTTTGCTGCCGAAACGATCTTCTCTTTTTCGTCAATTCTAAAAATTGTAACACCTTGAGTGTTCCTACCAGCAACTCTGATGTCTTCAACAGGGCAGCGGATTAATTTACCCTGGTCAGTTACAAGCATTATTTGGTTCTTGTCTGTAACTGTGAAGCTTGCTGCAACCTTGCCATTTCTTTCACTGGTTACTATATTTGTTATACCCTTACCGCCCCGATTAGTAATACGATATTCAAATGCTGAAGAGCGCTTGCCATAGCCATTTTCAGTAACGGTTAGAATAAATTCTTCGCCTCTTGCAAATTCAATTATTTCATTAGTTGAAATTGCCTTCTGTTCAGCAGAGAGGTCAGCTAGAATTTCTTGAATTTTTGTTGCAACTAATTCATTGCCAGTTTCATTGAGGGTTTCCAACGTAATTGGCTTGCTTAAGTTTATTACATCCAGATTCTTCAATTCAGTTTCAGGGGAGTATTTTGAAGGCAATATTTTTGCTAGCTCAATACGCTTTTCAAGGGCTATCTTTAAGTATTCACCCCTTGCAGAGGTTTCAGCAGTTACACCATTTAGAATTTCAAGTGAAATAACTTTGTCTCCTTCAGCTAGGGTTATCCCCCTTACGCCAGAAGAATCACGCCCCTTAAACACACGAATTTTAGCAACTGGGAAGCGTAAAGCCTGCCCTTCTTTTGTTGCCATTAATATATGTTCATTTTCATTTGCAACCATTACGCCAACAAGCTCATCACCTTCTTCAAGTTTAATTGCAATTTTCCCATTAGCACGAACTGACTCAAAATCAGAAAGTTTATTTCTACGGATATTACCTTTTGCAGTTGCAAAAATTATATCTAGGTTTTCTCTATCCTTTTCTTCCTCAGGTAATGCTAAAATTACATTTATAGTTTCATTAGGTTCAAGTGGAAAAATATTAACCAGACTTCTTCCCCTTGATTGCGGGCTGCCCAGAGGTAAACGGAAAGTTTTAAGTTTATATGCAATACCACGGGTTGAGAAGAATAACATTGGCGTATGAGTATTAGCAACGAACACTTGCGTTGTTGCATCTTCCTCTTTTAAGTCTAACCCGCTTCTGCCTTTACCACCCCTGCGCTGTGAGCGATAAGTTGAAAGTGGTACACGTTTAATATAGCCACCCATAGTAACAGTAACAACCATATCTTCTTTTGCTATCAGGCTTTCAATATCTTCGTCTAAGCCCATTGCCTCAATTTTCGTTTTGCGAGGTGTTGCAAAATTTTCTTTTATTTCTGCAAGTTCTTTGCGGATGATTTCCATTAATTTTATACTGTCACCTAATGTGTCTAAGGAATCTTCAATAAATTTCGAAATTTCTTTTATCTCATCAGTCAGCTTTTCCTGCTCTAACCCAGTTAAGCGTGCTAAGCGCATTTCAAGAATTGCTTTCGCCTGAGCATCAGTAAATTTACATTTGCCGCTTCTTATAACATTTTGTTCATCATCAACTAATTTAATAAGTGCTTCAATTTGTTCTGCTGGCCAGTCCTTTGCCATTAAGCGTTCACGGGCAACCGCAACATCAGCCGAAGTTCTGATAATAGAAATAACTTCATCAATATTTGCAACAGCTAATGATAAGCCCACTAAAATATGTGCTCTCTCCCGAGCTTTATTCAGGTCAAATTTGATGCGTTTAGTAACAACTTCCTTACGGAATTTAATAAATGACTCTAAAACATCTTTTAAATTCATCTGCTTAGGGCGGCCATGGTCTAGCGCAAGCAGATTTACCCCAAAGCTGGTCTGTAGCGGGGTGAATTTATATAATTGGTTCAACACAACGCTGCCAACAGCATCACGCTTAAGTTCAATTACTACACGTACACCTTCTTTATCAGATTCATCACGAAGTTCAGAAATGCCTTCAATTTTCTTTTCACGCACCAAAGCAGAAATTTTCTCAATCATTACCGCTTTGTTGACCTGATAAGGGACTTCAGAAATAATAATAGTTTGTTTATTGCCCTGTTCAATAATTTCAGCAGCACCACGAATAACAATAGAGCCACGACCAGTTTGCAAAGCATTAATTGCAGTTGCTCTGCCCATTATTATGCCACCAGTTGGGAAATCAGGTGCAGGAACAATTTCGGTAAGTTCGTCAAGTGTAATATCTGGGCGCTCCATTATTGCAATTGTAGCGTCAATCACTTCACCTAAATTATGTGGTGGAATATTAGTTGCCATACCAACGGCAATACCACTACTACCATTAACTAAAAGATTAGGGAATTTTGCTGGTAAAACCACAGGCTCTTTTTCTGAGCCGTCATAATTGTCTTGGAAATCAACCGTTTCTTTTTCGATATCCGCAACTAATTCATGCGTAACCTTAGCCATTCTTGACTCAGTGTAACGCATTGCAGCAGGGGAATCACCATCCATAGAGCCGAAGTTGCCTTGTCCATCAACCAGTGGTAGGCGCATTGAGAAATCCTGCGCCATACGAACTAATGAGTCATAAATAGCAGAGTCACCATGCGGGTGATATTTACCCATTACATCACCAACTATTCTTGCTGATTTTCTATAAGGTTTATTTGAATGTACACCTGCATCATTCATTGCATATATAATACGTCTGTGTACTGGCTTTAAGCCATCACGTGCGTCAGGAATAGCACGGCTGACTATAACGCTCATCGCATAATCCAGATAGCTGGACTCCATCTCTTTTCGTATGGAAATAGGAATAATTTCTGATGCTTTTGTCATAAATTGCTAAGACTTAAATAATTTTCAAACTAACCAAAAATTTATAGCACCTTAAAACGCCAGAGCAATAGAAAAACCAACAAAAAACCAACTTTTTTAGTTGACAAAAAATACCCCCCTTCCGAGCTCAGCAAACAGGAGGTTATAATGACTATACAAAAAAGACAATAATAATGACCCCAAAAACTTTATTACAATATCCGCTTCAGGTTAAGTCCTATAATGAAAACGGCTTTTTCGCAGGCTATGCGTCAATATATAATAAACAGGATTTTCATAATGACATAATCTTAAACGGTGCCTTTAAGAATGTAGAAAAAAGCAATTATAATGGAGAAATAAAGCTTCTCTGGCAGCACAAGGCGGATGAGCCTATCGGCACTTTTACCAAAATCATTGAAGATGCAAAAGGGCTATATGTAGAAGGCAAGCTGAATTTAAATGTAGAGCGTGCCAGAGAAGCCTATTCATTATTAAAATCTGGCGCACTAAATGGTCTTAGCGTTGGCTTCATAGTTAAGGAACATGAATATGACGAAGAACAGAACATCAGGTTCATATCAAAAGCAGAATTATGGGAGATAAGCCTAGTAACTTTCCCAGCTAACAGCGAAGCAAAAATAAAAGTAGTTAAGGCAATTGGTTTAGAAAGTGATGAGCACGAACTCATCAGCAAATTAGACAAAATAATCAAAAATTTAAAACAATAAAATATATGAGCATTTCAACAATAACGAGAAAAGTGGACGACTTAGGCAATGCATGGGAACAGTTCAAGGAGCTGAATGACCGCAGGCTTAGAGAGATAGAGAAAAAAGGCAGCGCAGATGCAGTAACTATTGACCATTTGAATAAGATAAATAACGCACTTGATAATTATAAATCCCGTGTAGACAGTTTGGAGGTGGTTCTTAACAGACCAATGATGGGCGGTATGGAATATAAGAATAATATTTCACACGAAACCGCAATTGAGCATAAAGAGGCATTCATTAACTATGTAAGAAAAGGGATTGAGGGTGATCTTTCGCATCTGGAAAAAAAGGCATTATCGTCAGGCAGTGATGCAGATGGTGGTTATTTACTTACCCCAAATATGAGTGGCGCTATCGCAAAGGCTGTTTTTGAAACATCACCTATGCGTAAAGTTGCATCAATAGTTACTGTATCAACTGACCAGCTAGATGTTATACAGGATAATGATAGTGCGGCAGCAGCGTGGGCATCAAGTGAAACCGCATCAGTTTCTGATTCAAATTCACCAACAATTGGTAAAGTAGTTATCACAGCGCATGAGCTTGTTGCGCAACCTAAAGCAACCCAAAGATTGATTGATGATTCATCAATTGATATTGAAGCATGGCTGACTGAAAAATTAGCAGAAATTTTCTCCAGAACAGAAAATACAGCTTTCATTAGCGGTAATGGTTCAGGCAAGCCAAAAGGTATTTTGGCTTATGGTGCTGGAACAGCGAGCGATGAAATTGAACAGGTAAATTCTGGCTCGGCAGGTGCGGTGACCTCAGATGGAATAATAAAATTATTCTATGCGCTGAAAGATGAATATGCACAGAATGCAAATTTCTTTATGAACCGTGCAACTGTTCAGGCTATCCGGTTACTTAAGGAATCAAGCACTAATCAATATTTATGGCAGCCAGGCCTTGCTTCTGGTCAACCAGATTCACTGCTCGGCGTACCTGTGGTTATGGCATCTGATATGCCAGTTCCAGCAAACAATTCACTTTCAATTGCAGTGGGTGATTTTAAACGTGCCTACCAGATAGTAGACAGAACAGGAATCAGAATACTGCGGGACCCATACACTGAAAAACCATACGTGAAGTTTTATACAACTAAACGTGTTGGCGGTGAAGTAGTTCTTACCGAAGCGATAAAAATTCTCAAATTAGCAGCATAAACTAGGTTCTAAGTGTCAGAGGTCAGGTATCAGTATGATAACCTGAAACTGACACCTGACCCCTGAAACCTGAAACCTATATGAAATATCCCCACCTTGAAATATTAACTCCTGCTGCTGCTCTGCCCTTATCAGTTTTTGAAGTTCAGACATATCTGCGTATTGACGGAGATTTTGAATATGACCTGATAGAATCAATGATCAAAGCAGCAGTAAATGCCGCTGAAGATTTTATAGGAAAAACTATCATCAAAAAGAAATATAAGGCAAGTTTTGATG
Source organism: Alphaproteobacteria bacterium (assembly GCA_003531345.1). Taxonomy (GTDB): domain Bacteria; phylum Pseudomonadota; class Alphaproteobacteria; order Rickettsiales; family UBA8987; genus UBA8987. The sequence goes on from DQGZ01000217.1 coordinate 13,875, forward strand.
AGAATATTGAATATGAAACATTTCTTCCAAAGCAGCCTGTATTAAGCGTTAGCGAGGTTAGAATAATCAATGCAGATGATAGTACAAGCATTGTTGATGATTCCAGATATTATCTTTCAAGCGGTAATGAAAAGCTTATCTGCGACACAATATTCAGCGGTAAAAGAATAGAAGTAGATTATTTTGCGGGCATTAGCGAAACCGCAGAAACAACGCCAGACTTCATAAAACAGGCTTTGCTTAACCATATTGCAAATATGTATGAGCGCAAAACTGCCTCATCTAATATTCCGGAACTGGCAAGATATTTATATAATTTCCACAGAAGGGTGAGGTTTTAGTCATGACATCATTTCACGAAATAAAATTTCCTTCTGAAGTTTCCTTCAAGGCAAAATGTTACGCCGAATTTAAAACCAGTGTGGTGAGTTTAAATTCAGGCTATGAAAAGCGTAATCAGCAATGGCTTTTTGGTAGAAGAAAATATGAAATAGAGTTTAAGAATATCGGCAAGGCAGAGGCTAATAAAGTGATTTCTTTCTTTCAGGCTAGGAATGGAAAATTAAATGGTTTCAGGTTCAAAGACTGGGATGAGTTTGAAGCAAAAGATGAAAATGTAGGAATAGGAGATGGCGAAACAACAGAATTTCAACTGATAAAAAATTATGGTGACGAAAATTATAATTATCAAAGAAAAATTACTAAACCTGTGGAGGGAAAGCTCATCATTAAACAAAATGGATCTGTTGTTTCTGGATCTGCTTATGATGTGTTTTGGGATAAGGGTATTATATCTTTTGATACTGCCCCTGATACAGGAGCCATTATTACAGCTGATTTCGAATTTGATGTACCAGTAAGGTTCGATACGGATTTTCTAAGCCTTAAAACTGAAGAATACGGAAAATCTTCCATAGAAAAAATTTCATTGATTGAAATTAAGCAGTAATTATATGAAAAATATTCCAGAAAATTTACAAACACATTTAACCAGCGATGCAACCAATCTGGTAAAATGTTTGTTGGTAAAACTCAGTAATGAAACGGAAATAGGTTTTACTGAAAGTGATATTGAATTTGAATATGAAGGAGTAATATATAAGCCCTTTTCAGGGTTTAATTTAGATAAGCTGAATTACCGCTTAAATGCCAATCAGGAAGCGCAGATATATACTTGTTTTGATGATTTTGAAATTTCGCAGGCAGATATAATAAGTGGTAAATATCTTGATGCAGAGATAGAAATTTTTTCAGTTAATATTTCTAATCTTTCATCAGGAAAAATAATTTTACAAACTGGTTTTGTTGCGGAAATAATTTCAGATAAGGAAAAATTCTTTTTCAAAATAGAAGGTTTTGCAAGTAAGTTAAAAAAAATAATTACTCAGTATTATTCCAAACAATGCAGGGCAAAATTTGGAGATGCTAAATGCGGCAAAGACCTTGAAGACTATAAATACACAGGATCAGTTACTGAATCAATAAATAATTATTCATTTAAAGATACATCACGGGAAGAAGAAGATTATTATTTCAATTACGGAGTAATCAAATTTTTAAGCGGGCAGAATTTAGGGATAAAATATGACGTTAGAAAATTTAGAGATGAAGTTATAGAACTACTATTACCTTCAAAATTTTCTATTCAAACTGGTGATGAATATGAGATTTATGTTGGTTGTGATAAGGAGTTTTCTACCTGTATCTCAAAATTCAATAATGCTATAAATTTTCGTGGTGAGCCATCAGTGCCTGGTAGTGAAAAATTACTTCGGGGGTTTTAGTGGTAACAAGTGAACAAATAATAAATGAGGCCAGAAGCTGGTTTAATACCCCATTTAAACATCAGGCAAAGTTAAAAAATATCGGTTGTGATTGCATAGGCTTTGTTACTGGTGTGCTAGAAAATATTGGTTATGATTTTAGCGAACATTATATCTCTGATTACAGTGAAATTCCTGATGGAAAAAAACTGAAAGAAAAACTGGATGAAATATTAAAACCAAAAAACATAAATGATATTTCTTCAGGTGATATTTTTCTGATGAGCTTTAATTCTTTACCCCAGCATGTTGGTTTTATCTCAGAACTTAATCATCAAAAATACATAATACATTCTTATAAAAATGCTGGAAAAGTGGTTGAGCATTGCCTCAATCGGTTTTGGTACAGCAAGATAATAAGAGTTTACACTTTGGAAATTTAGAAGCTCTGAAACTCAGAAATTTTATTTCCAACAGTCTTAGTTTCTAAATTTCTAATAATCAGATTTATATATGACAACTTCAATATTAGGTTCAACAGGAAGGAGTTTTGGCAGCGCACTTACAAATGTATCTGGTCTTGATAGTTTACCTTTCACTCAAGGTGTTTCCAGCAGGATAAGTTCATTAACTGGCAGTGCGTTCGGTAGAATAGGGCGCTCTCTTGATTCTGAAATATTTGGTGTTGATGACATAAATTATATAAGGGGTCCAAGGTTACTTGACCTCAATATTCAAACATCAAGCTATGGTGAAACCATACCGATAATATTCGGCAGAGTGAAGATTGCAGGTAATATAATCTGGGCAAAACCTATAAAGGAGTTTGCAAATACAACGCAAATATCATCAGGCGGGAAGGGTGGTGATGTTCGCCAGACCGCAAAAAGTGAAACCAGATTTTCATATTTTGTCACTTTTGCAGTGGCACTTTGCGAAGGTGAAATAAGCAGCATAGATAAATTCTATGCCAATGGAAAGCTGATAAACCCACAATCATATTGCACCCAGTTTAATATATATAAAGGCACAGAAACTCAAAATGCTGACCCAATAATTGAAATCTATGAAGGTGCAGACAAAGTAACTGCTTATCGTGGCTTATGTTATATAGTTTTTGAGGATTTTAATATTACGGAATTTGGTAATCGCCTGCCAAATTTTACCTTTGAAGTTACCAGAGTGAATAGAAGTTTAAACCCAAATAGTGCAGAGAATCTAGTTAAACAGATAACATTAATACCTGGAAGCGGTGAGTTTGTTTATGACACAGAAATAAAAACTAAAACTTATGGTTATGATGTCGCTGGAAAATGGATAGAGAACAGGAGGCGTGATGTAATAAATATGAATAACGCAAGTGGTATTGCGGATGTTAAAGTGGCGCTGGATAATTTAAAGGAAACATTCCCTAATCTTGAATATATTTCACTGGTGGTAAACTGGTTTGCAAGCTCGCTAGATATTGTAAACTGCACCTTTGAACCAAAAGTAGAATATAAGGAAGGCACGAAAGTTATACCAAATGAATGGAGTGTTGCAGGCATAACAAGAGAAGCCGCAAACGAAGTTTCACGTGATGAGAATGATAATATTTTATATGGCGGAACACCATCAGATGATTCAGTTTTGAGCCTGATAAATGAACTTAAAGACAGAGGTTATAAAATCCTTTTTTACCCTATGCCCCTAGTTGATGTAGTTGGAAAACCTTGGCGGGGTTGGATAATAGGTGATCATACTGAAGTGGCGGATTTTTTTAACCGTACCAATGGTTATAATAATTTTATATTGCATTATGCAAACCTTACGGAAGGACTGGTAGATGCATTTTTGATTGGTAGTGAATTAAAAAGTCTGACTTCAATAAATAATGGTTCTGGTGTTTACCCTGCGGTTGATGAATTTATTGACCTTGCAGATCAGGTAAAAACTATAATGGGTAGTACCACAAAAATTTCCTATGCAGCAGATTGGAGTGAATATCACAGCAAAGATGGCATATATTATATGGATAAATTATGGGCAGATGAAAATATAGATTTCGTCGGGATAGATGCTTACTTCCCAATTTTAGATGAGCCGCAAGACCCAACCTATAATAAACAAAACGTAATTAATGGCTGGCAGAGTGGTGAGGGTTATGACTGGTATTACACCAACCCAGAACGCACTATAAAAGCAAATCTTTCAGCAGCATATGCGTGGAAAAATATAGAATATTGGTGGAGCAATTATCACTATAACCTAGGTGCAGTTCAAACAGACTGGGTGCCACAAAGTAAAAAAATATGGTTCACGGAATATGGTTTCCCTGCCGTTGATGGCGCACTTAACCAGCCAAATATTTTCTATAACCCAGAAGCAAATGATGGCGGTTTGCCATATCATTCCAAAGGTTACACGGATTTTCTGGCGCAGCGCTTAGGTATAGAAGCAACGGAAGAATTCTGGCTGGGTTCTGAAATGATCGAGAAAAAATTCCTGTGGGCATATGATGCAAGACCTTATCCATACTGGCCAGAACTAAAGGAAGTTTGGGCGGATGGAAATGTATGGGCAAAGGGGCATTGGGTGAATGGGAAGTTAGGCTCCGCTTTTGTTGATGAAGCTATTCTTGAAATTGCAAATAAATGTGGAATCACATCAGAAAAATTGGACACAAATAATGCAAGGCAAGTGCTGGATGGATTTGTTATCAATACTTCCAGCTCTGCTGAAAAATTAATTGAATATCTGCAAACCGCTTTTTTGATAGATAGAATTGAAACTGAAAATAAACTCAAGTTTCGTATTAAAGGCAAAGAAAATATAATTGAAATAAGTGAAGATGATTTTGCAGAGATAGAGAATTTTGTTGAATATAAAATGTCTGAAAAAGCATATTCCAAAATTCCTACTGAAATTATTTTCAACTATATTTCAAAGGAAAATTCATTTTTAGTTTCCAACCAGAAATCACGCATTGAAAATTCTGAATTTGATACAAAACTGGAAATATCACTACCATTAGTGATGAATGATATAATTGCTAAAAACACCGCAATTACAATATTATCAGAGGAGCATG
>DQGZ01000161.1:0-8864 GCA_003531345.1 Alphaproteobacteria bacterium
GCTCACCATCAGTATCAGGAGAACTTTCAGCCGCTACCCGAGCTTTTTTAACGCTTTTTATAGCCCCAACAGATTCAAGTATTGCGCTTACTGAGGATTTTTTAGCACTTAGCTCGGTTGTTTTGTTCTTTAAAAAATCATCCTCAAGCGCTGTTTTGTAATCATCTACATTTTCTGGAATTTTAGAGTTTGTTTTTTTGATTTGTTCAAAATCTGCTTTGCCACCTTCTGCTAATCCGCTTTTGTGGTTTTGCAGCCTATCTAAGCTAGATTTTTCAATTATATAATTAAGTATCTCTGTTTTTTGTTCTTCATTAAGTTCTAGCGAAACATTTTTACCAAATTCATTTTTTTGAAAAAATTCGTAATTGCCACCCTCATCTTTATTAAAAGAGATTTCAAAACCATTTATCTTTGCTTCTCTATGGTTTTTGCCACTCCATTTTTTAAATGCATTTTCAGAGTTTTTTACTTGTTGCTCAAAAACCTGTTCTATTAACTTTTTTTCCATAAATGCTTAATATAACAATTTATAAATCTAACCCATTGTATTTCTTCCTTCAGCTACTCTATGACCAAGATTTTCAGGAGCGTTATTACTGCTTGGCGTATATGGGGCGCTTGGTCTAAAACCTCCACCCATATTTGTGCCACCTCTTATAATTACCCCTCCGCCTGGTAGATTTATAGGGGGAGGTAAACTTTCCCTAAGGTCAGATATCTGAGGTTTTTCTGGGGAATTACTTGCCAATACGACCTTTCTTGAAGAACCTGATCGATCTTTAGCTCCATTACCTTCAACTGGCTTTTCTTCGGCATTAGGAAACCAGTCATATTTTTTTTCCAATGCTTTAAAACCCCTAACACCAAGGTCACCAACATGTTGACCAATAGTTTTATCTGTGAGTATATAACTTGTACCTTGAGCCACTGCATAACCAGCCGCAGCTAACCACCCTGGAGGGCCAAATACCATAAGCCCACCAAGCAAACTAATGTCAGTAAAAATTCCTACACCACCACCCACTACAGTTTGGGCGCCTTCTTCAAGTGATTTTGCGTGTATTGCCTTTTTAGCAATATCAACTGACTCAGCCGCAACTATAGCAGTTGAAACCACGGGAAATGCTTTTCCAACACCTTTTAGAAGTCCAGCACCACCACCCCAACCTGTCATTGATCTAGCTGTTTTTGCAAAAAACCTATTAACATGATATAAGGCTTTACCAACAAATCCCGTTGCAATCAGTTCACCTGTTTTATCATGATCATTTCCTGCCTGTTCATTTTTAGCATGTATACTTTCTGAACCAGAAGCTTGTTTATGTTTTTCTTTTGAAGTTACAACTAGAACCATATAAATCTCCTAAATTAAAATATTAATATATACTAACATGTGGTCACTTGAAGTCATTCTTATTTAACCTATAACATGTCTATTTCCTGTATCGTTTCTCCCAGCAGATTTACCACCAGCTATAGGTGATGGAACAGTAACATCACTAGCGCCTTTACTTCTTATCCCTGTAAGTGCACTTCCAGCTTCCCTTGTGTCAATTGCGGCAATAGCCGCACTATAATCTTTATCTAAAGTGCCTTCAATTGCCATTCTTCTATAATCTTCATTTGTTAGCTTTCTATTATTAGCACCAATAGTTTGACTACAATCAGGTTGCATATATTCCTTAACAGCTTGTGTCATTTTACCATGCACGCCGTCAACTGAAAATCTTGAAACATCAACACCTGTACTTCGCCTTATTGCCTCAATTACATTAGGATTATTATTTAAGTAAGTCATTGCTCTTTTTTGAAAGGCAATTGTTTCTGGGTCTGATTTCCGTTCTTTAGCTGCAGGATTAGGCGCAGAAGTATTATCACTCGCTTTAGTTCCTTTATTTGCTGTACTGGTAGAAGTTGTAACCGCAGCGGTGGTAGTATTTGTTGTTGGGGTATTTTCTGATGTTTGAGTTTCTTCCCTCCCTCTACTTGCTTTAATTAAATCATCAAGAGAAACGGTATTTGATGTTGCAGAAGAAATAAGAACACTTCTTCCATACTTGCCATTACATACTTCTTGTATAGCGGCCATACCTTGATCAAAAAAAGCCTTCTCGCCATTTCCTAATGACTGGTATGCCTTGAATAATGGACTTGGTTGGCCTAAATCATCCTTTTTCCAACTCCATTCTCTGCCGTCTTTACCATCTTTGTCATATACACAGAAAATATGATGTAGAGCAGAGTTTTCATTTATATTAGGATATGTTGCCAAATAAGTTCCAAGTATTCTATTCACAGCCTCATCCTTACTTGTGATTGGTCCAGCACTACCCCTTTCACCAACTTCTTCACCGTCAGAATAACTTGTCCTTAATAGAGATGAAACCAGATTATCTCTTTGATATGCTAAGGCGGCGTGCTGAACCCCCCTTAAAATATTTATATCGTAATATCCTTTCGCACTCTTCAATATTTTTTCAACCTCTGTATCAACACCCTCGGTATTGCCTCCCTTAGCATGATAACGCCATCTTAAATCGTCATTTTGAATTTGATTATATAATTTTGTTACCCTCAGCATTTCGGGGGCTTTTCCAAAATCTACAAAGTTAGTTTTAAATGTTCTATTAATGGTTGCTGTAAAAATATTTGTATCTTGATAAATACCCCATTCAGCTGCTTCAATTTGGTCGCCATAGCCATTTTCATAAATTGCATCAGTAATTTGCAATAATTGTTCCTTGGTATAGTACCATTTGTCATCTTTCGTTGACTGAACTGGTCTAATTCCTTCTATAGCTTTTATTAAACCTTCTCTATTTCCCATAATAAAAATTTATTCTGTTTATAACCTAATTATACCCTAAAATAGTTAACAAATCGTAAAGAAAATAAAATTTATTTCAAATTTTTTATAATTCTTGTAACTATCTGATATTGAATAATAATTATATGGTAAAAATAATATTTTGCTACAAGAAAATCGTGTAGACTCTGGAATATGGCGGGCGAGGAGAATTAAATTAGCGCAGTTGACTACACAGCCCAATCAAACTATAGCACCATTATTTATTACTTCTAGTTGTTGTTAGGTAGGCAAATTTAACAAAGATACTCACCTATTCCTACTATCTTTTTTTTGAGGCGTGGGTTCTTGCCCATCTTTTTCTTTTTTGTATTCTTTAAATTTATCATCTGCTCTCATATATTCTATTGCAGCTTCTTCTCCCATTTTATAAGCAGCTGGGAAACGGTTTTTATAATCAAATACAATGCGAGATTCCAACTCTTCTTTTGTTAAAGCCACAGAACCAAGCTCTTTCAACCTTGGTTCAAGCGACACAAGGTTGAACTTTTTCATTACATCAGGATCATCTGAGTTTTGTCCTAAAGTAAATATCCTGTCAGCCATCTCGGGATCAACGTTTGCTTTCATTAGTCTAATGTCATGTCCATTGACCACAAATTGATTTTTTCCACTTAATCTATTATCATAAATCATACCTTTGTAATATGGGTATTTATCAGCCCCCTCACTATGTGCAGCACCTACGATAACTATTGTATTTTTGCGCTGCGCTGTAACTGTTTTAACAAAATTATTGTTTCGGGCATTCTCATCTTGCTGTGTATATTGATCTCCATATTTATGCCCTTCAGGAAGAGCAACATCCATAAGATGCAAGTTTTTTCCTGCAAAATATTTAACCGCAAAACCTTCAATTGCTCTTTCAGTTTCATTATTTCCATATACTGGGTTTTGTACTATATATTTCTCAAATTCATCTAGCATCTCTTTGTTGCCTCTTGAAAAGATATCTTTTCCATAAGCAACCCCCTTATAATCAAATACTACACTTTTGTCTTTTAACTGACAATCCATATAATTCTCTGTACAGGTATTATCTACCCCATGTTTTTGCCTTGCATACGTAACATTAAACCCCTGAGCGTAGTAACTTGCCATATTTCCATGCATATCAGTTACATGTAGAACATTATTGTTTCCTTTAGAAAAGGCCTTATCTACAAATTGGGCATTTGGTCTTAAATACAAAAGCTCTATCTTTTTATCTATTGTTAGTTGTTTACCATCTTCTTCTTTATAAGAATCATTTAAAAATGAGGCAAATTCTGGATCTGTCTTCGATAAGGTGTTATACAAATCACTTTGGCGCAATATAGCTGCCAGAATATTAATCCCTTCCCCTTTAGTATCATCCTGCATTCGCAACACATCTACTGCAATCTTTGGGTCCGCTTCGGATGGCACTACAATACCTATATATCGCCCCTTTTTATTATTATATTCTTTATCATAAATTGCATAAAATGTTTTTGTTTTATCATTAGGAATCTCTACTTGCTTTCCTTTTCCATCATCGCCAAACTCAATATACACAGGGGCACAGAAAAATTCAGGATAATTTTTTATGAATTCTTCTGGTCCTCCCCAATATAATCCTTTAGGTCCACCTAACACTGTATTTTTCTGAGCTAATTCCTCTTTGCCTATACTGGTATTAAGTATAGGTGCAGCGATATCTGCTTGTACAGTGGCTACACTAAGACCTCTTACTGCCTCAATAAAATCTTTATCGTCTTTATTTAATACCATATTACTACCTGTTTGAAATTTCGGACGACTCTACAACAGACTTGTTAAGATTTTGTTACAAAAACTAATGAATCTAGCGTTTTTTTTATTTCTCGGATTTGGCCAGAAGATACAGATTAATGATGGCGGTGCGTGGTAGACGATTTGCGAACTAATTCTGAAGCAAAAAACATTATTTTACAACTGCCTACATTTTTACTGGTGAAATATTCTGGCGAAGTGAAATTGACTAAGTCAAGTTTTAAACACCTCAAAAAGGTTGCTTAATATGGCTCAATAAGATATTTCTTGCTATAGAATGCAATATATGATATTCTTGCTATAGAAAGGTAGGGGAAAAGATATGAAAAAAACAACAAATAACAAAGCAGAATTAAGCGAAGAGGCTGTGATTAGTAAAGCTCTAAAAAAAGCTTCTGAATATTGGAGTATCAACAACAAGCAACTTGGTGAATTTTGTGGGCTTAGCGAGGCTACAATTTCTCGCCTTAAAAATGGTCAGTATGTTTTAGATTATAATTCAAAATCATGGCAGCTTGCGCTTATATTCTTACGCATATTTCGTGGGCTTGATGCCTATATGGGCGGAAATATTGATAACGAAAAGGCTTGGCTAAAAGCTAGCAATCATGCACTTGGCGGCAAGCCTATTGAATTGATGAAAAATGTTGAGGGCTTGGCAAATGTTGCCCAATATATTGATTATGCCAGAGGGAACTATAACTAGGGAATTGTAATGAACGAACTGTAACTCAATGCCAGCAAAGCAAGAAATCAAAAAGCATTTTCAAAAATATGAAAATGAAATTTATAGATTGGTAGAAGGTCAATACTTCATATCAACCAGAAAACTTGTTGATAGCGATGCAGAGCAAGAATTGCTTGAAAGTATTTTAGATAATTCAAAGCCAGCTGCACCAATAAAAAATTCCAAAGGTAATTTGCATTATCTGCTTTATACCCCGTTCCGTTATCCACCACTTAAAACTGGCGGTAGGTTTCATACGCGTATAGAGCAAAGTATTTTCTATGGATCTGAAGAATTAGAAACATCAATGGCGGAAATTGCTTTTGGCAGGTTTTTATTTATGCAAAATTCTGATGCAGAGCTTGAAGCTATGAATGTTCCATATACGCATTTTGTGGTGAAAGTTAAATCTGCTAAATCTATTTTACTTAACAAAAATTCTTTTGATATAGAAAGGGATAAAATCAGTAACCCATCATCTTATGGATATTCTCAAGGTTTAGGAAAATTAATGCGAGATGCTGGCGCAGAATTATTCACTTATTTTTCTGCTAGAAAAAAAGACGGCATAAATGTTGGTTTATTCTCTGTTGAAGCCTTTGCCAGCAATAAGCCAATGGCAGGCAGGGATAAGCATTGGAGTGTTTATATTACGAATGATAAAGTGGAGTTCCACCGCTCACATATGAAAGACAGCAAAAAAGAAAGTCATGTTTTTGAAATAGCCTCGTTCAAAACTAAGAATAAATTTCCCAGTAAAATCTAAGTGAGTAATTTCCATTAGATTACAAAGACTTAAATGTCCGAACAAATTTATCATGGCGGTCTGTTGGTTGCACCGCTCGCTCCTCGTTATAAAAAGACACAAGGAAAACTGCGGCTCTCAAAACCCGTACTCTGCTGTCATGAATACTACGCTAGGGGTGGTATTCTTGACAGATGAAATACATCAGCAATCCAATAATTCAGCAGCTGATTCTGTGGAATTTAAGTTACTTCCTATCCTCTTTACAAATCAGAAGACCACCATATTCTTCTCGTTTGGTGCAATTTAGCCCACACTCAATTTTGGGCAGAGCAAGTGCCGCTGGGCTATGATGTGGTGGATAAAAAACTCAAGGTGAATATTGTCGAGGCAGAAACCATCCGCTTCATTTATGAGGAATATTACCGCAGCTGATTGTGAGCCGCATTGTCGTGTCCACGCAGGGCATCCAGTTCAATTTTTACCCCAACGGCCTGATTAATCTCTGCCAGCAGCTGGGCAAAAAACAAGGAGAAACACCATGTATCACAACCGCGCCATCCGTCTTGATGAAAGCCGCCAGCAAACGCTGATGAACCCAGACGGCACGATTACCGTCTATGTTCCCGTCACTTTCAAACGCGAAGGCGGCCGCAATTTCATCATGACACCCACCGAGCCCGTGTCGCAGTTCGAGCCACCGAAGGAGCATGAGCCGCTGATTAACGGGGTGCTGAAAGCCTTCACCTGGAAGGAGATGCTGGAGGAAGGCACGGTCAACAGCTTACGCGAAATTGCGGTGAAGGAAAAAATCAGCGAGTCATTTATCTGCCGCATGTTCCGCCTGACGCTGCTCGCACCCGACATCATCGAAGCCATCCTCGATGGGCGGCAACCCAAAACGCTGACGCTCGGCGAGTGCCTGAAACCGTTCCCCGTTGAGTGGGAAGCCCAGCGCATCAAGTTCGGCTTTAAGGTCGCAGAAGTATAATTCGTCCATAGTTATTGACATGTTTCATCTGTCCACTATTATGGACAGATGAAAATCGATCAGGCTTTAGCTTCTTTTTCCGCACTCTCTCAGGAAACACGTCTTCGCGTGTTTAAGTTGCTGATTGAGTACGGCGATGAAGGTGCAGCGGCGGGTGTTCTGAGTGAGGCACTGGATATTCCGCACAACACATTGTCATTTCACCTGTCGCACTTGGCGCAAGCGGGGCTGATTTCTTCGCGTAAAGCTGGGCGGCAGGTGATTTACACATCCAACCGCGATGCAATGCGCGAGCTGATTGATTGCCTCAAAGAAAATTGCTGTGTGCGTGACACCAGCAAAAAGAAAAAAGCAGGCTGCTAATGTTAAAAATTCTCGTTCTCTGCACTGGCAATAGCTGCCGTAGCGTCATGGCCGAAGGGCTACTCAACCACTACGGCAAAGATAAAGTCCTCGCCTTTAGCGCAGGCAGTTTCCCCACGGGCAATGTTCACCCGATGAGCCTTGCCACCTTGAAGCGGCACGGCATGAGTGACAAAGGCTACCGCAGCAAATCATGGGATGAGTTCAAAGATCAGCCTATAGACATTTTAATTACCGTCTGTGACAACGCCGCTGGCGAAGTCTGCCCGATATTCCCTGGCAAACCCATCAAATCACATTGGGGCGTACCTGACCCCGCGCACTTCCAAGGAACGCCAACCGAAATTGAAACCGAGTTTGACCGCATATTCACGATGCTGGAACAGCGCGTAAAAGCCTTACTGCGCTTGCCATTAGAGCAAATGGATAAAGACGAGCTTCAGCAAAAACTTAATGAAATAGGTGCATTATGAATAACTCTCCCCTTGGCCTATTCGAGCGTTACCTCTCCCTTTGGGTGGCACTCTGCATCGCTGCTGGTGTTGGTCTTGGCGTTGCCGTGCCTTCCATATTCCAGACCATCGCTGCGATGGAATATGCCAGCGTTAATCTGGTCGTTGCCGTGTTTATTTGGGTGATGATCTACCCGATGATGGTCAATGTTGATTTTGCCAGCATCAAGAATGTTGGCCGCAAGCCCAAAGGCTTGTGCATCACGCTGGTTATTAACTGGCTGATAAAGCCCTTTACAATGGCGGCACTTGGCGTGTTGTTCTTCGAGCATGTGTTTGCAGGGCTAGTCGCCCCCGAAACTGCCAAGGAATATATTGCAGGGATGATTCTGCTTGGCGTAGCGCCCTGTACGGCGATGGTATTCGTCTGGAGCCAGATGGTGCGCGGCGATGCGAACTACACGCTGGTGCAGGTGTCGATCAACGACATCATCATGATCTTCGCTTTCGCGCCGCTGGCCGCTTTCCTGTTGGGGGTCACGGATATTGTTGTGCCGTGGGAAACTTTACTCCTTTCCACCATTCTATATGTGCTAATCCCGCTCGCCGCTGGCTATATCACTCGCCGCAAACTGGATAAAAACCATGAGCCAGAGCGTATCGAACGATTCACCGCGATGGTGAAGCCGTATTCCGTCATCGGGCTACTTGCCACGGTCGTGCTGCTGTTCGGCTTTCAGGCCGAGACGATCGTGGCGCGGCCGCTGCTTGTTGTGCTCATCGCCGTGCCGCTGTTGATCCAGGGCTACGGCATCTTCGCCATCGCGTACGGTCTGGCGCGCGTGCTGAAGCTGCCGTTCAACGTCGCCGCGCCTGCTGCGCTCATCGGCACGTCGAACTTCTTCGAGCTCGCTGTGGCCGTGGCGATCAGCCTCTTCGGCCTC
>DQGZ01000161.1:8884-9783 GCA_003531345.1 Alphaproteobacteria bacterium
CGTGCTGCTGTTCGGCTTTCAGGCGCAAACCATACTGGATAAACCGCTGGTGATTGGCCTGATTGCCATTCCGCTGCTCATCCAAAGCTACGGCATTTTCTTTATTGCCTATGGCTGGGCGTATCTCTGGCGCGTTCCTTTCAACACTGCTGCACCAGCCGCTCTGATCGGTACATCCAACTTCTTCGAGCTCGCCGTAGCGGTTGCCATCAGCCTGTTCGGGCTGAACTCTGGCGCAGCACTTGCCACTGTGGTCGGCGTGTTGGTTGAAGTGCCAGTGATGCTTTCGCTGGTGGCGTTTGCAAATAAGACTGCAAAAAAATTCCCCCTCTGAACAAAGTGCAAAAGTTCGAATCTCACAAGCAGTGCATTATGCTTTTCAAACTCGCAGGGTTTTCACAAAACAATCAAAGCATTGATTTTACTGGCGTTCCAACCTCTGAACTAATTTGCGAGAGGTTCAGAGCTTTGGAGAAAAACGGGCATATGGAGAGAGAAAGGAGCTGTTTCTAGCACGAGAGGTTCAGTACCACCCCCGCGAAAACCCCAGTATCCGTGCGGCTTTCAGGGCTAACACCCCGTTGGAGAGTGAGTTTGAAACTGTTTAATGGCGGTGTTTGTAAAACAAAACTGAAACCATCTCTATAGAGCCAGCCTAGGTTTGCTAAAAACGCCCTCTTGTTAAGGTAGAAATTCAGTCTTGCCAAATTCTTATTCCACTAGAGCGAAATAAACAACAGCAAAATTCGTTTATTAGTTGAGTAAATATGAAAATAACATATTTTTACTTAAGATAAAATGGGAAATTAACTATGAAATATAAATATAAAAAACTACTCTGTAAGGCTTGGGATGGTTTTGTTGTTACGACTGGTCTATCTATAGGTGTTTTCATTTTT
>DQGZ01000172.1 GCA_003531345.1 Alphaproteobacteria bacterium
CGTTACAGTAGCAAAAAACACAGAGATTTTTGCTTTTTCTTATCTTGAGGACTGTAGTATTGCAAGTGATGTAAGAATTGGCCCTTATGCAAGGATACGCCCACAGTCAAAACTGCAAAAAGGCAGTCGCATAGGGAATTTTGTTGAGATTAAAAACTCTGTTATAGGAGATGATTCAAAAATTAACCATCTTTCTTATATCGGAGATAGTGAGATAGGTAAGAACGTGAACATAGGTGCAGGAACAATAACCTGCAATTATGATGGAAAGAATAAATATAAAACAGTGGTTGCTGAAGGTGCCTTCATAGGCTCGAATTCTTCACTGGTTGCGCCTGTAAAAGTTGGTAAGGAAGCAATTATAGGGGCGGGAACAACCTTGTTTGAAGATGCGCCAGCTGGAAAAATAACTATAAATCAAATGCCTATCAAGAACTTAAAAAAGAAAAAATGAAAAAACAGGAATATTTAGACCCAAGCATGACCGACATTTTTGGTGAGTTGAGGCACATAAAAAACTACGATACACTTATGAGTTTTTTTGATATAATGCCCTTATGGGTTGATATTGTACTGAGTTTGGGGATATTTGGAGTATTTTACGGAATGTGGGTGTTATTAATGGGAATTTTGACCGATAATGACGAGTGAGATGGGTACATATGAGAAATTATACAGGTATTGCAAGCTGGATATGAGATATTGCTATGAATACCTGATACGTATGGACGCTTGGGATGTAATATTAATGGTGTTCGTATTTTTTGCCGCACTATACATACTCCTTAGAATATGGCACTATTTGACCATGGATGAAGAGATATTCTAAAGTTCTTGACAGGATAAGCTCCTTAGGCTAGTAAGCCAGCACCTTGCAACCTTTTTGGTGCAGGTATTTTTAAAAACCTCACATTTATATAGGTATTTTATGGCTACAAAAATTCGTTTACAAAGAGCTGGCGCAAAAAAACGCCCTTACTACAAAATAGTTGTTACTGATTCAAGATCAGCTAGGGACGGGAAATTCATTGAAAAATTAGGTACGTATAATCCGCTTTTGCAGAAAACTGATGCCAATCGTGTTACATTAAACCAGCCAAGGATAGAATATTGGCTTTCTCAGGGTGCTGAACCTTCCGAAAGAGTAGCACTTTTAATCACTGGCAAGTCTATAGGTACTAATAATACTCAGGTTAAAAATGTTTTGAAGCGTCGTGAAATCAGCAAAAAAGCGGTACAAGCAGTAATAGAAGCTAAAAACAAAGCAGAAGCAGCAAAAAAGCAGGCTGAAGAAGCGGCAGCAGCCGCGGCGGCAGCGGAAGAGGCAGCGAAAACTGAGCAGGCTGCTTAAGGATACTATCAAAAAAGGTCTTTTTGGAAAAAAAGGATAAATTGATCTCAGCTGGCAAAATTTCATCACCTCATGGTGTTAAGGGGCAGGTGAAAATATATTCCTACCTTGAATATCCAGAAAAATTCTCTGAGTATAAAAAATTTTATTTCTCTAATGGTGAAGAGGTAAAATTAAAATACCATTTTGCCAATAAAAATTTTGCGGTTGTATCAATAAACGCTATTGCGGATAGGGATGAGGTGCATAAGCTAAACGGTAAAGAGATATTTATTAAACGCTCTCAACTCAAAAAACTAGACCAAAATCAATATTACCAACAGGACTTGCTGGGTAAAAAAATATTATTGTTTGGATCGGGTGAAGAGGTAGGGGAGGTTTTAAGTATTCAGAATTTTGGAGCAGGGGACCTTATAGAAATGGGTTACAAAGGTGAGAGGCAGTTTGTTATTTTTAATACTAAAAATTTTCCAGAGATAGATACTAAGAGTGGTTTAATTTATTTTTCCCCTCCTGAGGTTGAAAATCCATAACTATCTTTGATTAAGATGGGAATTGTAAAGTTTGTTATAAAATAAAAAACAGAAACAGTAGCTGATCTAAAAGGAGCTGGATTTAAAAAAATTAAATCTGTAATAGCAGATGTTCGAAGGGGTTCATATCAAGTCACTTGTAAGCTGTTCGGCAATGTCCCAAACAAATGTGTTTATTCCATCAGAAGAGCCGTACTGATAGGTAGGTTTTCATCAAATCCTTTTATGAGCTAAAATTCAGTAGAATTAAGTGTAACTAATTACCATTCGCCTTGTTGCCTGTCTAAGTGTTTTTTGATAATTGAGATAAAAGCGGAAAGGTTCTTTATCTTACGACCTTTGGAAAGTGCGATAAGTTTTTTGATGAATTCGTGCAAATCTTCCCTTGCCCTTGGTCCGCCAAGTTTATTCGCCTCATCATCCATGCTGTTAATAACCCAGATAGCAAAACGAACTGCATCAAACAGGCTTTCTGGTAGTTTTGCACGATCATATAAGGCTTTAAGACCAGAATCAAGGTCAGAGATAAGTTTACGGATATTATTGAAGCGTACACCCGTCATACGAGACATACATATTTCAAAAATGGTCTTATTACCGAGTGCTACGGCTGAAACTGGCACGAACTGACCTATCGGCTCAAAATCATTAAGTATAAAAGTTAATTTGCCGTGTAGTGGGTCAAGTGCCTGTTCCAGCTGGTTATTGAGGTCAAGCATGTTTATAAGCTCTATCAGGTCATTACCGAATATTTTCATGTTACCAAAGCGGAATGCCGCTATTTGGCTGCTTTCAGTGAATAGGTTGTTAATTTTTTCAAAAGAGGTGTTGTATTTCTTTTCCAGCTTGCTTTTTATCACGTTGGAAACTTTATTTGTAACTTCAAAAACCACTTTAGAAGGAATGGAGCCACGGGTAATAAGGGCTTCAATTACTTCTTCCTGAGAAGCAAAATTCTCAACGATTTTGCTGAGGTCACTTTCACGTATCTGTGCAGTTGAGTTTGAAAGCAGACTTTCTGCAACTTCTCCCTGATTAGTTTCAATAAGTGTGCCAGAGATAGTTTCTGACAAGCCTTCACGTTTTGAAATTGCCACATGAGCTTCAGTTCCGCTGGACTTGATAATGTCAAGCAGGTCATCATCAGTTAGAAATTCTGAGAATTCAAGTATTGGTCTGGAAACATCGTCAATATCCTTGGCAAGTGATAGGATTATGTCTCTGGGGATGGAGTCAGCGTTCATTAAATTTTCTGAGATGGACTTACGAACGCCAACCTCTGCATACTTCATAAGTAGCCTGAATATTTCTTCCGCCAGCTTTTTTTCCTTGTCGGAAAATTGATTTCCCCGATAATGACCAGAAATTTTACCAATAACCTTAACTTTAGAGTCCAGATCACCCTTGTTTGTTAGTAATTCCACGTCTTTATGTGAAAGTTTTTCTTCTGACATACCTATATGACAATAATAATCTTACCAATTTCTGCACCAAAACGGCGGCGCCAATCCTTTAAAAATTAAGGAAATACCTAATTTTAAACAGTTAACATACATAGTGTTTAAAATTGTACAAATAAATTTATAAAAAATTAGTTGCAATCAGCTTTTCGATATGAGAT
>DQGZ01000135.1 GCA_003531345.1 Alphaproteobacteria bacterium
ATTAATATAACTCACAGAGCGGTTTTCAGAGATAGTGCGCTTAACTAGAATTTCCTGGTCAAACTCAATATCGTTTTCAACTAGCAACTCTTTTACTTTTTTATTTTTTGAAACATCAAATGAAATTGTAATTAAACCTTTTTGGCTATTTTGTGGTGCCAAATTTAAATTGCGCTCACCAAGCGCTAATAGCAAAGACTCCAGAATTACTGACTTGCCAGAGCCAGTTTCGCCAGTAATAACATTAAATTTATCAGAAAATTCTGCTGATATTTTATCAATTATCAAAATGTTATTTATGTTTAGAGAGAGCAACATTTCTCAATTATTTCCTTGCTATTCCAATTTATATGTCCGCCTATTTCAGTTTCAAATAATTTTATGTTTACCCCTTTTTTCTGACCAGAATCATATAATTTTTCACTATGGGAAAAACTAGTTGTCAAATCATCTTTAGAGTGAAAGATGTTTATTTCAGTATGATTACTATAATTTTCAATGAGTGACAAATTGTCAAATTTATGATGCAAATACTTATCTAAATTAAACTGCTTAAATTCAGGGTATCTGTCTGTTACTGCATCATGAAGGTTTGAAAATGGTGCAATTAAAATCATTTTTTCTGCCCTAATTTTTTTCCCTAATTTAAGTGCAGCGTTACACCCCAAAGACTCACCTAATATATAAATTTTTCTATAATTTTCTTTTTTTAAAAATTCAGAAAGCTTTTCTATATCTTCTTCAAAATTTTGCTCTGATGGTTTACCATCACTTTTTCCATAACCACGCAGTGAAACCGCAATAAAACCTGCCCCAGTATTTGTAATTTCCTGCAATAATTTTACTCTATATCTTCTGTCATAATTCTCGTTAGGCATTGGTTTACCTACATCACCGAAGTGACCAGTATTGCCATGAAATACTACATATACTGGTTTGTTTTTATCTGCTGGCTGTTTTATCCACATAAAAATTCTATCATCATTACCAGAGAAAAATGAAAACTCTTCCGTTTCTTGTAACCCATAATCAGCAGGGTTTTTAATCTGCTCAATGTTATTTTGTTTTGGTACAAAAATTTTACCGTCCTGAATAAGGGTTAAACCAAGCAGCTTTAAATATGCTATTAGCATCATTTGTTACCTTGTATAATTAATCTGCCGATATGAAAGGCTTTCAGCGATATGTTTTTTCTCTATTATTTCACTATTTTCTAAATCTGCAATAGTTCTGGCAACCCGCAAAGTTTTTGCGTAGCCACGCATTGAAAGTTTTAGTTTTTCAACTCCCTGCTCCAGCATTTTTTTTGCATCATCTGTTACCACGCAAAACCTATCCAAATCCTCCCCTACAATTTCTGAGTTAGTTGTAAAATCTTTTCCCATATATCTCTTGCGCTGAATCTCCCTTGCTTTTAGCACCCTATTTTTTATTACTGCGCTTGATTCGGTAGTGGTTTCATTAAAAGCCTTAAGCGGGTTTTGTGCTGGAACTTCAATATGAATATCAATTCTATCTAACAATGGTCCTGAAAGTTTATTTTGATAAGCAACCGCACATCTAGGAACTTGGTTACACGCCCGTGAAGGGTCAGAAATATAACCACATTTACATGGGTTCATCGCAGCGATTAGCTGAAATTTAGCTGGGTAAGTAACATGAGAATTTACCCGAGATATAGTAACGCTGCGGTTTTCAAGCGGCTGCCTTAATGAATCTAAAACTTGCCGAGTAAATTCAGGCAATTCATCAAGAAATAAAACCCCATTATGCGACAGAGAAATTTCACCAGGTTTTGCATTTTTACCACCACCAATAAGCGCTGGCATTGAAGCGTTATGATGCGGAGAACGAAATGGACGAATTGAAACTAAACCATTACCTTTTAAATACCCCGCAACGGAATATATCATACTGGTTTCCAGAATTTCTTTTGGCGTTAGGTCTGGTAATATGCTTGCTAAGCGTGATGCAATCATTGACTTTCCACTACCTGGTGGGCCACTCATCAATAAATTATGCCCGCCCGCAGCGGTAATTTCGGCTGCTCTTTTTGCTTGCTCTTGCCCTTTTACATCAGCAAAATCTGGATAGTTTTCAGGCGTTATTTCTTGCGTAATATCTTCTAATTTTGCCCGTGGAATTATTACCCTGTTATTCAAATGGTTTATTAAATCAATCAGGCTTATTGGTGCTATAATATCAAGTTCGCTTGATGCCCATAAAGCCTCTCGTGCGTTTTCCTTCGGGCAGATTATCGCCTTGTTCTCAGCGCTTGCAGTAACTGCCGCTGGCAACACACCTGAAACAGGTAAAATACGCCCATCTAATGATATTTCACCTAGTGCAAAATATTTCTCAATTTCCTCATCTGGTACAATTTTCATCACGCCTAAAATTGCTAAAGCAATTGGCAAATCAAAATGAGAACCTTCCTTATATAAATCCGCAGGGGCAAGGTTTATAATCACCCGCTTTGCTGGAAACGCCAACCCGATTGAGGTAAAAGCCGCCCGCACCCGCTCCCGTGATTCCGCAACGGCTTTATCAGGCAAACCAACCACAATAAAATTCGGTAAGCCAGGTGCTATCTGGCACTCAACATTTACTGTTACTGCCTCAATCCCTGAAAATGCAAAGCTATTTATTTTTGAGACCAATTAATCCTCACTAAAA
>DQGZ01000106.1:0-904 GCA_003531345.1 Alphaproteobacteria bacterium
AACTTCACTTACTGAAAATCAGGTAAGTAATTATGCACTGAACAATAAAAAGTCTGACTTTTAAATTCTTGTCAAAACTCATTAATCTTGTAACTAGTAAATAGTAATTAGTTACTCTTAATTAATGTATAAAGACTTACCAAAAATTCGTGGTGAATACCGCTTTGATTATAATATTTCCAAGTCAACATGGTTTAATGTTGGCGGCAATGTTGATGTTCTGTTCCGCCCCGAAGATGAAGATGACCTCGCTTTTTTCCTGAAAAACAGGCCTGAAGAAATTCCATATATTGTTCTTGGCGTCTGTTCCAATGTTATAGTGCGTGATGGTGGTTACAGAGGTGTGCTGATAAAACTAGGAAGAAATTTTACCGATATTTCACATGATAAAAATATTATAAATGTCGGCTGTGGTGCACTGGATAGTAACGTAGCAAGATATGCAGCAGAAAATAATATTGCTGGTTTAGAATTTTTAATTGGTATTCCTGGAACTATCGGCGGCAATATAGCAATGAACGCAGGCGCATATGGAACTGAAGTAAAAGATGTTCTGGTTGAAGCAACTGCCATAACTAAAACAGGCATGAAAAAAACATATACAAACGAAAGTTTGAATTTTGAATATCGTAAAGCTCATTTTGAAGAAGGAACTATTTTTACTTCCTGTATATTAAAAGGGCATAATGGCATTGCTGAAGATATAAAAAAGAAGATGCAGAATATATCTTCATCACGTGAAGAAACACAGCCAGTTCGTACAAAAACTGGCGGTTCAACTTTCAAAAACCCAAAAAACTCAGAAAAGAAAGCATGGCAGTTAATTGATGAAGCAGGACTTCGTGGATATAAAATTGGCGGTGCCCAAATTTCTGAAAAACACTGCAACTTTTTAATTAACACT
>DQGZ01000106.1:1137-3478 GCA_003531345.1 Alphaproteobacteria bacterium
CGCTCTTCCGATCTCACTGCAACTTTTTAATTAACACTGGAACAGCAACTGCAAAAAATATTGAAGAGTTAGGTGAGCAGGTAATTAAAAAAGTTTTTGAAACTTCAGGAGTAAAGTTAGATTGGGAAATAAAGCGAATTGGAGAAGTAAGCTAATAATAAACCCTCGCTAAATTACAACACAAGAACTATATTCGTAATGAAAATAGTTAATATTTTATTACCAAAAGTCTAACTATCTGAATTCATTTAATAAAACCTGTAAATAACAAACACACACTATATATAGTGTGTTATTTGAGCAATAATATAAAAATATACTAAATATAGATTTGACATTTCGGTTTATAAAAGTTTTTATAGCACCCCATTTAATATAAAATGAATATCACCAAAAACAAAAGTAAGAGGTTAAAATGTTTAGAGTAGAACAAGACGCAGCTAAAAATGTAAAATTAACTGACTTTGGAAAAGCAGTATTGCAAGATAGATACCTTATGCCTAATGAAACTTATCAGGATCTTTTCGCAAGGGTTTCTGAAAAATATGGTGATGATATTGCTCACTCTCAACGTATATATGATTATATAAGTAATTTATGGTTCATGCCAGCAACGCCGATATTAAGCAATGGCGGCACGGAGCGCGGCATGCCAATATCATGCTTTTTAAATGAAACAGAAGATTCTCTCGCTGGTATAGTTGATATCTGGCAGGAAAATGTTTGGCTTGCATCACGTGGTGGTGGTATCGGAAGTTACTGGGGAAATTTGCGCTCCATTGGTGAAAGTGTAAAAGGTAATGGTAAAACTTCTGGTGTAATTCCTTTTTTAAGAGTTCAGGATTCTCTAACGCTTGCAATTTCTCAAGGTTCACTTCGCCGTGGTAGCTCAGCAGTTTATTTACAGATTGACCACCCTGAAATTGAAGAATTCATTGAGCTTCGCCGCCCTACTGGCGGTGACCCAAATCGTAAAGCATTAAATATTCATCATGGTGTCGTAATATCAGATGCGTTCATGATGGCAGTACAGAATGATGAACCATGGGAATTAAAATCTCCGAAAGATGGAAAAGTAATGCACATTGTTAATGCACGTGAACTATGGATAAAATTATTAACTTCACGTATTGAAACTGGTGAACCTTATTTATTATTTGTAGATAATGTTAATAAAGCAATTCCTGAACATCACAAAAAATTAGGTTTAAAAGTTAAGATGTCAAACCTATGCAGTGAAATAACTTTACCAACTGGAATTGATCACTTAGGCAACCAGAGAACCGCAGTTTGCTGCCTGTCTTCGCTGAACCTTGAGTATTATGAAGAATGGAAAGATAATCCATTATTCATAAAAGATGTGATGAGATTTTTGGATAATGTATTGCAGGATTTTATTGATAACGCACCAGCAGGAATGGAAAAAGCAATTTACTCTGCATCACGTGAACGCAGTATTGGTTTGGGTGTTATGGGTTTACATTCTTTCCTGCAAAGTAAATCTGTTCCGATTGAATCAGTAATGGCAAAAGTTTGGAATAAACAAATTTTTGAACATATAAAAAGAGAAGTTGACGAAGCATCAATTGATCTCGCAGAAGAAAGAGGCGCATGCCCAGATGCAGCAGAAGTGGGCATCTCAGAGCGTTTCAGTAATAAAATTGCAATTGCACCAACTGCATCAATTTCAATTATTTGTGGAAATTCTTCACCAGGAATTGAACCATATGCAGCAAATAGTTTTACACAAAAAACTCTTACTGGATCATTCACAGTAAGAAATAAACACCTTAAAAAACTCCTTGCAGAGCGCGGGTTTGACAATGATGATACTTGGTCATCAATATCAACTCATGAAGGTAGTGTGCAACATTTAGATTTTTTAAGTGACTTAGAAAAAGATGTGTTCAAAACAGCACAGGAGATTGACCAAAGATGGTTAATTGATCTCGCTGCAGATAGAAGTAAGTTTATTTGTCAAGCGCAATCGCTTAATGTGTTCTTACCGGGTGACGTCGAAAAGAAAATTCTTCACGAGGTTCACTGGTCGGCATGGAAGAAAGGTGTTAAAAGCCTTTATTACTGTCGCTCAACTTCTATCCAGAGAGCAGAAAAAGCTCACGAGGCGCTTGCAGGTAGGGAGCAACTCGAAATGAAGCTAGAGCCTAAAGCTCGTAAGGACAAGAAGACTGGTAATGCGAAAGCTGTTCCTAATGCAAATTATGAAGAGTGTTTAGCTTGTCAGTAATTTTTTTATTAAACTTAAATTGAGGTCAACATGGCAGCAGCAAAAAAAGCAGCAAAAAAAGCAGCTCCTAAAAAAGCAGCAAAAAAAGCAGCT
>DQGZ01000184.1 GCA_003531345.1 Alphaproteobacteria bacterium
AAATCATGAACTGCATAAGGGAAAATATTTTTCTCAGATAATAAGAAATAAAAACCTGAAATGCAAAGACCTTCCTGAAGGGGAAGCCACAATGTTCTTTATAGATGAAAAACTTGCCAGGATAAATATATTCAGCACATCAGAAAAATTAGACCTGCTGGTTTTTGCAAAAAGCAAATTTGGCGAAACAGAAAATCAGCTTAATGAAGATTCTTCAAATAATAAGAACTACGCAGATTACTGGGATAAAAAAAATATAATAATTACTTATAAAAACACTTTAAGCCCACAGAATATCTGGCAGGAAAATCTTGTTATTGAATTAAAAAAATTCTCAAGCGAACTTTACGAAAGTGAAAATGTTAAGGAATAGAGCAAATAACATAAAGGAACTGGTTCAGAAATTACTGACAGTTTTTTTTGCTGTGCCTTTTATTTTTTATGGGGCTGTTAGTTTTGCGAAATCACCGCCACCTGGTTCTGGAACTGCGGATGTTCCCGCAAACATCCTTATAATGCTCGATACATCTGGTAGTATGGGTGAATATCTCGAGTCAGGGGATTCAAGAAACCCCATGGATATAGCCTTTGACAGTGATGGCAATATTTATGTTGCAAAATATGCTGATGAGATTGAAAAATATGATGCAAATGGAGAGTATATTAAAACCTGGGGCGGGTATAATGGTACCAGCCAGAATGGCTATTTTGACTATATATACTCCATAGCCGTTGACTCTTCAGATAATATTTATGTTTCAGATTATGAACATTCAAGGATACAGAAATTTAACAGTGAAGGAACTCACCTGATGAATTTTGATGTCAGCGGAAGCCGTTCATATGGCGTTGAAGTTGACTCTTCAGGAAATGTTTATGCCATTAACGGTTCTGGAAATGTTGAAAAATTCAACAGCAGCGGCACTAAGCTGGCCACTTGGAATATTGGCGGTGGTGGCAGGCATATAGCAATAGATAATTCAGGAAATTTTTATATCACCAGATATTCGAATAACAGAATAGTCAGATATAATTCTTCAGGAACCCTTCTTTCAACAATAACTCTTTCATGGGCACCGATGGGGATTGATGTAGATAATGATGGCAATCTTATTGTTTCCCGCCCCGATTCACATAGGGTTTATAGAATGAATACCAGTGGAACTATACTAAATACTTATGGTTCAAGTCAGGGCAGCAGCCTTGGCAGGTATAACAGCCCCAGAGGTGTACAGGTTTTAGGAAGTTCTAATTTGGCCTATGTTGCTGACTATGGCAACCATAGGGTTCAAGGTGTAAATAGCACATTGAAGATAAATAACGGCAACGCAAAAACTCGGTTACAGGCTGCTGTTTCAGTAATAAAAAACATTGTTTCTGACAGCAACCTTACCAGTGGTGCCAATTTTGGACTGATGACATGGAGCAGCAGCGCAGCTATGCGGGTAAATGTTTCAGATACTGGTGCCAATAGTATTTACACGCTGGTTGATAGCCTGACTGATGGCGGCGGTACATATCTGGACAATGCAATGACATTAGCAAGAAATTATTTTACGGGCTCATCCAGCCCGATGAATGATGACGCACCATGCCAGCAGAATATATTGATAGTTATAAGTGATGGTTACTGGGTAGACAGCACAGCGTCAGGAAATGCAGAATATCTATACAATAATTATGGTATAAAAACTTTTACCATAGGCTTCACCACAACAGGAAATGAGAATTACGTAACCCTTTCACAAAAGGGCGGAACATACCCAGACAGCCCTCTTTATGCTGAAAATGAAACTTCACTGCTGGATGTACTGGCTGATTATATCAGGCAGATAATCTCAACCCAGCTTACTTTTTCAGTTCCAACAATAATTCCAGGCATAACAAATTCTGATCACATATTGCAGTCAACTTTCTTATTCAAACAAAACCATCAATGGAAAGGACATTTGTTTAAATATTCCCTTAACTCAACTGGCGGTATCGGTGATTTGATATGGGATGCTGCGGTTCTGCTAAACCAGAAAACAGCAGTAAACAGAAATATTTGGACATCTGCTCATGCGATAACTTCTGGGCTAAACAATTTTACTACCGCAAATATTGACCGTTTAAGACCAGCAATGGAGGAAAATACCTCTTCTTCATATAGTGATGAGGCACTTGAAAATTTAATAAATTTTATACGCGGCGTTGACTCATACAATGAATTTTCTGGCGGAGAAGATGATGACGGAGACCCAATAATTACTGGTGAGAGATGGAAGTTGGCAGATATTTACCATTCAAAAGCTGTTGCCGTTTCCAAACCTTCGGCATATTTTTCTGATGAAGCCAATATAAATTCTGAAAGCTATTACAGGGCAGTAAATGGTTATAAGAATTTCAGGCAAGGCGCAACCTGCGGCGGCAACTGCTTAACTAGGGCAGAAACCATATATGTTGGCTCAAACTCTGGTATGCTGCACGCTTTTGATAGCGTATCAGGCGAAGAAAAATGGGCATTTATTCCACCTTTTGTTTTGCCATATCTGCGTGATGTAATTTCTAGCCAAGCTAACCAGAGTATAAGTATATATGGCGTTGACGGCTCACCGATTGTAAAGGACATTTATGTTAATGGGGCTTGGAAAACTATTTTAATGATTGGCACAAGGCAAGGCGCACAAGGCTATTCCGTTTTAGACATCACAGACCCTAATAACCCACTACATTTATTCAGCTTTGCCTATAATAAAATAACTGGCAAAATAAGTTACTGGAATGAAAGCAACATCAGAACAAACTGGACCAATTCAACAAAAACAGAAAATTATGATTATTCCGCAATAGGTGAGTCTTGGTCTGACCCTTTAATATTGAACATAAAGATAAACGGAACAAGAAAATGGGTTGCAGTTTTTGGTGGTGGTTTTAACAACAACGTAGCAACTGGTTATGGCAGCGCCGTTTATATAATTGACCTGGAAGATGGTGGAAAGGTTTTAAAGAAAATAGTAATTCCTGATTATTCTGGCAGCAATGGAATTGCCAATTCAGTTCCAGTGAGGCTTACAGCAATAACTGCAGATACAACAAAAAAATTCAAGGACGCAGGCGCCCTGCTATATTTCACTGACCTTGAAGGTATGTTGTGGAAAATAAACCTTACCGACAAAGGCACATTATACGAGACCACAAAAATATTTAATTCTGAAAGCACCCAGACAAATGACAGGATGTGCTATAATCAGGTTGAAAGTTCAATATTACCAGATGGCAGGCTTGCACATTTTTATGGCACCGCAGATATGAGCAGAATAGGAAGGATCTCTGATGATATTCAAAACCGTGCCTATAGTTATATTGATAATAGCTTCCCCAATTTTGCTGTTCAGGATTCTCCTTACACCGTTTCTTCATTGCAGAATGTTACCTCATCTTCTGCTGCCTGCCCTGATTCATCACAAAAAGGGTTTTATATCAATATGGAAAATAATGAGAAAGTAACAGCATCACTTACATTATATAATTCCAGCATAATCATCCCTCGTTACAAACCTGCCACAAGTAACCTGTGCAGTGCAGGCACATCAAAAATAACTGAACATAATTTCTTGTGCGGAGGACAAATAAGGGAGACAAATCTAGGTGAGGGAATGCCAACCGAAGTTATAGTATATAAAAACAAACTATATATTGGTATAAGTAGCGACAGTGAACTTGATGTTGGAACTTTGCCAGCTGGTTTCGTCAAGCAGGGTAATCTGATTGTAGGCGCACCTTCCGCAACTAAAATACCAGAAGTTACTATTGAAAGCTGGAGAGAGGATTTTTAATTATGTTGATGGTTTATTGTTGATGGTATTTTCAATCAACAATAAACAATTAACCATAAACCAATATGCTAGATAAACTTGTAAAATACGCAAAAGAGCATAAACTTTCTGACATTCACATTCATGGCGGAAAATGCGTTTCAATACGTGTTCATGGTCATATTGAGAAATTTCCTGAGGATATAATATCAGAAATTGATGTACAAAAATTCTTTGAAGAAAACCTTGATAATGACCAGAAAGAATTTTTCAAAAAAAATAAGCAGGTTGATTTTGCCGTAATGAAAGATGATGTTCGCTTCAGGGTGAACGGATATTTATCATCAACTGGAAATAATTTTGTTGCCCGTAAAATTGAAACGGAAATACCCGCAATTGAAAAACTTGGGCTTCCAGAAGCCATGCTTGAAATCATGAAATATGATAACGGGCTGGTGCTGGTTACGGGCCCTACTGGCTCTGGTAAGTCAACTTCACTTGCAGCCTTGATAAATAAATTAAATGAAGACCGCCAGGGAAATATAATCACAGTGGAAGACCCGATAGAGTATGTTCACCCTTCAAAAAAATGTATTGTCTCACAAAGAGAAGTGGGAAGAGACGCAGTATCATTCGCCCACGCACTTAAAGCAATGTTAAGGGAAGACCCTGATATTATTCTGGTCGGCGAGATGAGGGATATGGAAACCATATCACTGGCTTTGACAGCAGCAGAAACAGGGCATCTAGTTTTTGGAACATTACATACCAATGGTGCAGCAAATTCAATTAATCGTATCATTGACGTTTTCCCATCAGAACAGCAGGCACAAATCCGTGCGCAATTATCACAATCTTTACGTCTGGTTGTTACCCAGCAATTACTTCGCAAAGCTAGTGGCGCTGGCAGGGTGGCAGCTTTTGAGGTTATGGTAAACAACCCTGCAATAGCAAATATGATACGTGAAAATAAAGTTTTCCAGATACCTCAGGCAATGCAAACTGGTAAGTCACAAGGAATGATGACAATGGAAGATTCTTTAAAACAACTTCTTATGATGGGTATCATAAATGAAGAGGCACTGGCATAAATATCAAGCAAAAATCAGAAAAAGCAATAAAGGCTTTACCTTGCTTGAACTATTGGTTGTTGTTGGAATAATTGGCGTGTTAAGCCTTTTTACCGCCCCTTATATGAGTATCTGGAATAACAGGAGTTCATTTGAAAATTCAGTGTTGTACTTTAAAAATATTTTAAACACGGCAAAACTTGAAAGCCTGAACCGAAAT
>DQGZ01000032.1 GCA_003531345.1 Alphaproteobacteria bacterium
GTTGTCGCAGCGTTTGGGGATTCCACATATTGCATATCCGCACCTTTAATTTCAAAGTCGATAGACATATGATTTTAGTTCTAAGTTGTGAGTTCTGAGTTGTATGTTATTTAACTAATAACTAAGAACTAGTAACTTAGAACTAATTAATGAATATTTATAAAATAAACGCATCTGAAAACTATCTAAAAGCATTGGCACAGTTCGTTTTTGAGGAATGCCGTGGCGATTATGCTGCGCTTGCGGAATGTACTATACTACTTCCCACAAAGCGGGCATGCCTGCATTTAAAAAATTACTTCTGTGAGCTAGCAAAAAATAAAGCTGCCATTTTACCAAAAATATCCAGCATCGGCGAAACAGACGAAGAAGAGCTTGCCCTTGATAATTTTCTAAACTTTGGTGAAGAATTGGAATTGAAGCGGGTTATCTCCAACGAAAAAAGGCTTATCATAACCGCAGAGCTGATAAGGCAAAGCAAGGAACTGCAAATTGATGAAAGTGAAATAAACTTTGAGCAGAGCATAAAGCTTGCAAAAAGCCTTTTACAGCTGGTTGATGATTTCAATCGTTACGATGTTCCTTATAAAGCCCTTGAAGTAATATTGCCTGAAGAACTTTCAGTGCATAACCAGAAAACCCTGAATTTCCTGAGTTTCTTTTTTAAAAAATATGATGAAATACTTAATAAATTAAATCTGACTGACCAGATAAGCAGGCGGAATTATTTAATTAAAAAACTATCTGGCAATTTAAAACTCAAAAATAAAAAGATATTTATTGCTGGCACAACAGGAACAATGTCAGGAACTAGAAACCTTATAAAGCAGGCACTAACCAATGAAAATTGCTATTTTATTTTACCTTATATTGATAGTAACTTAAAAAATTCAGACTTTGAGGAATTACTTCTTCACAAAGACCTGTCAAACCATCAAGCACATATAGCAGAGTTATTGAAGTTTCTGGAGGTTAGCGTTGAGGAGGTTAAAGATATAAGTGATACATCCATCCCCCTCTCCCCTTGGGAGAGGGATGGGGTGAGGGCAGAAAATAATTCAACCTCACAACGCCCTCACCCTAACCCTCTCCCAAAGGTAGAGGGGATACAGCGCATTCTTAATGAAAGGAAAAAAAACATCAGCAATATTATGCTTCCTGCATCAAAGGTGCATAGCTGGAACAATATAAAAGAAAACTCAGCAAGCAATAGTATAAATATAGTTGAAGCAGAAAACGAAATTGAGGAAGCAAAACTTATAAGCCTGATAGTGAGAGATAAGTTTGAAGAAAATAAAAATTGTGCCATAATTACTAACAATAAAAGTCTGGCAAAAAAACTTCAGGTTCTATTAAATAATTATGGCATAAAGGGTGATGCAAGCTTCGGCAGAAATCTAAATGAATTAAAGGAAGGGAAGTTTATCCTGAAAATTGCCAACCTTATTTCCAGTGACTTTAAAATTGTTGAATTGCTCGAGGTTCTTAAGGATAGCATGAGCATAAGCAGCAATTTTAAAAACGATCTGGAATATCTTGAAAATAAAAATATCAGGATAAATAATGTTTTAAACTTATCTGACATTGACGCCAAGCAGCTAAAAATTTGTGATGAAATAAAAAACATTATTCTACAATTGCAGAAAGTTAAATGCTCCAGCTCAGCCAAAATTAAAGACCTGATTGCCCATTGTATAGAAATTGCAGGCTATGTAATTGATAAAAGTAATGTAAATTACATTATTGAAGAAGCTTTTGAAATACTCAGAAAAATCTCAAATGAAATTGAAGGTGAAGCCATAGAAACAAAAATATTCGCAAAATTTTTAAATGAAATTCTGGCGAGCAAAACCATAAGAGAAAATTTATATATAAATAATAAGCTACAGATATTAACCCCCATAGAAGCTCGTCTGCTTGATTTTAACTGCGTGGTATTAGCTGGGCTAAATCAGGATATATGGCCAAAAAGCAGCCCTAATAACTGGCTTTCTGAATCTATGTTAAGTAAACTATCACTGCCTGATGATGAGTTTTATATTTCTGCTGCTGCGCATGATTTTGCTTCACTTATGCACAAAGGTGAAATCTATTTAACTTACTCAAACCTGATTGACTGTAAAGTAGCAATAAAAAGCCAGTTCATTAACAGGGTAGAAACTTATTTTGAAACTATTGCAAATAGCAGTAATTGTGATGATATTTACTCCGAAGGGAAAAGGTTTAAAAATTATTTAAGGCAGATGGAGGCGGAAAATATAATAAAATATGAGCCTGAAATAATAAGGGTAAAGCCACCAGAGCATGTGCGGGCTAATAAAATAAGCGCCACCGCAATAGATAAAACGCTGGAAAACCCTTATGATTTCTATGCCAAAAATATTCTAAAGTTAAGAAAGTTAGACAGGCTGGAAAAACAGCCAGAGCCAGCTGATTACGGCAATTATGTGCATCAGGTCATTGAAGATTTTACAAATTTCCATAAGTTTGATCTGGAGAAAATAACCATTTCAGTATTTTCTGATATTGCAGTTACTCTATTTAAAAGCTTTGCAAACAAGGGAGTAGCCTCTGACCTATGGATATTGCAGATGAATGTTCTGGCACCATGGCTGGTTGAAATTGAGCGGAAAAAAGCCCCCTTAATAAAAAATTTCTATAGCGAGGTTTCAGGTGAATATACTCTGCAACTTGATAATGGCAAAACATTTACACTCACCGCCAAAGCAGACAGAATAGAGATATATAAAGACGGAACTTACAGAATAATTGACTTTAAAACTGGTGAGCCACCAGAACCAAAAAAAGTTATAGAACTAAGGAAACCACAATTACTGGTGGAAGGTTTGATTGCAACAAAGGGAAGTTTTTTTGAAAACCATCACAATAATGACCTAAAAATAAACCTATCTACTTACAAAGTAGCGGCACTGGAATATTACAGGCTGAAGAATTCAGCTGATGGTTTTGAGGTTATATCAATTGATAATGATTTGGGTGAACTAATTGCAAAAACTGAAACCGAAGCAGAATTTCTGGCAAAGCAACTGCTGGACAGTGAAACTGAATTCCTTGCCCTGCCTGACGGTATAATGCCCCAATATAGTGATTACCTACACCTAATGCGGGTTAGTTAACTCGCTTAACTCACTAGAGCTCTTATAATATAAAATAAACCTTGGCAAATTTTGTATATTTGTTAGTTTGCTTTATATGCAAATTGAAAAACTTACATCACAGATAAACCAGCAGATAGGACTGATACAGCAAGCAGTTGCCGCAGATAAAATACCTGATTTTAAGCCAGTGCAGCAGGCGATTGATATATTTACCAGTGAAATGAAAAAGCTGGATGCGCCTTCCGCACGTCAGTATATGTCTTTACTGGCAGTCTGGGGGGAGGAGCTGCGGAAATCTTCCGAAGCTTTGAACCAGAAAATGTCTGAGATAAAAGAAGAACTCAACGGCATTCAAAGCCAGAATAAAGCTATACGTGGCTATAATTATTTAAGAAATGACGGTAATTAGGGCGTCAACTCACCAGCTGGTGCTACAGAAAAAGGCCTAACCTAAACGAAACTTACTATATAACTAACTCATTGCAACTAATACCCACACGCCAACCAGAATATTACCTTTGAATTTTTTCATGCAGTCTGCTGGGTTGTCCAGATCAACTGACCTTACCTGCCAGAAAAGATCAATCGCCAGTAAACTGATATTTATATAAAATAGCCAGCCTCTGCTCTCTAAAATTGCGATGAAAAGCAAAAGCAGCACCATTAAAAAATAGAATATAAAAACTGCAAGTTTGGTTTTATCAGCAAAATATAATGCCGCTGATTTTACCCCTATCTTTTTATCATCTATTTTGTCTTGATGGGCGTATATGGTGTCATACCCCATGGTCCAGAAAAAACATGCCAGATAAAGCATAAATGCTTTAATATCTAAGCCGCCCGCTATTTCTTGCCATGCAATAAGCGCACCACAATTAAACACTAAAGCCAGAACAATCTGTGGAATGGCGATATATCTTTTTGCCAGCGGGTATAACAATACCAGTGGAAAGAAAAGTAAACCTATAAGTATTGAATTAAATGAAAACTGTATAAGTATAAAAAAGCCTAGAATGCAAAGTGAGGAAAAAACCAGTAAAGCTAATTCGAGCGCAATAGTACCACTGGCCAGCGGGCGGTTTTTAGTTCGCTCAACCTGACTGTCAAACTTTCTGTCTAAAATATCATTAATTACGCAGCCTGCGGAACGCATGATAAATGCACCGAGGGTAAATAATAACATCTCCCGCCAATGCGCCCATATATTGGTTGAAGCAAAGCCAACACCCCACAAACACGGAAACAGAAGAAGGAGCGTGCCTGTTGGCTTATCTAGGCGGGTTAATGATATTAAATTGGTTGTTATATTTTTATTGAACATTTACTGGAGGGTTACTAACCTTCAAACAACACTGAAATTGAAGCCTCATTAGTGATGTTTTTTATTGCATTTGCAATTAGCGGAGCAATTGAAACCACCCGAACTTTTGGCTCATTCATGGCATCTTCACGCAGGTTAACACTATCTGTGATTGAAATTGAGGTAAGTTTTGAATTTTTTATCTTTTCAACCGCATTACCTGACAGAACACCATGGGTAACATATGCGGAAACTGACTTTGCGCCCTTTTCCATTATTGCATTTGCGGCATTACACAGAGTGCCAGCGCTATCAACTATATCATCAAATAATATACAATCTCTCCCCTGAACATCACCGATTATATTCATAACCTCAGAAACACCTGCTCTTTCACGGCGCTTATCAACAATGGCAAGTTCTGCGTTGTCAAGGCGTTTGGCAAGCGCTCTTGCCCTTTGTACACCGCCAACATCA
The DNA here is from genome assembly GCA_003531345.1 of Alphaproteobacteria bacterium. Lineage (GTDB taxonomy): Bacteria > Pseudomonadota > Alphaproteobacteria > Rickettsiales > UBA8987 > UBA8987. The sequence goes on from DQGZ01000032.1 coordinate 4,897, forward strand.
GGTGAAACCACCATTACATTATCAAGTGACCCGAACTGAGATTTAATGTCTTTAACAAAAACTGGCGTTGAAAGAAGATTATCCAGAGGAATGTCAAAAAACCCCTGTATCTGACCAGCATGCAGGTCAAGCGTCAGCACGCGGTTAGCGCCTGCTGAAGTTATAACATTTGCCATCAACTTTGCGGTTATTGGCGTTCTGGGGCCTGGTTTCCTGTCTTGCCGAGCATAGCCGAAATAAGGGAGAACCGCAGTAATTCTGCGGGCAGAAGCCCTTTTTAAAGCATCAAGGCAGATTAGCAGCTCCATTATATTGTCATTGGACGGGTGACAGGTTGACTGAACCACAAAAACGTCTTCCCCACGAACATTCTCAAATATCTCAACCCATACCTCACTATCTGCAAAGCGCTTTATCTGGGCTTTCATCAGGGGTGTGTTGAGGTTTTCTGATATTGCCTTCGCTAAACTTGGGTTACTATTACCCGCTAAAATTTTCATATAATATTAAGTATAATTTTTCTACTTTTTATGATACAATTAAGCCAAAGTACAAGTGTTTATATGAAAATATTTTTTATTATTGCAGTGATGATGCTAGAAGTTGCGTCTAGTAAAGCAAATGCACAAGTTACTAGACAAGATGCAGTTAATCATTTTAATGCCAATGTGGATGTCAATATTGGCGATGGAAAATCTTTTACTGTGCCGATAAGTATGATAGGAACTGGAGTGGCAGAAACAGAAACGGGACTAATTGGTTATACCAGACTTTGGGACGGAAAAGGGAGCAAGGACACTAACCTGAATATAAATACTGTTGCCCCTAGCGCAAATTGTGCTACGCAGGAATATTATGATGATAACCCAACATATAATTGCGGTAGATAATCTTGACCACCTCCCTTTATTTTCACTGGCCTTTCTGCGAGCTGAAATGCCCTTATTGTGATTTCAACAGCCATGTACGGGAAAAAACTGACCATACAAAATGGCTGCGGGCTTATCTGAAAGAGATAGATTTTTATGCAGACTATTTAAAGGGCAAGGAAATTAAAACCATATATTTTGGCGGCGGCACACCCAGCCTGATGAAGCCAGAGATGATAGCGGAGATAATCAATAAAATAAAAGCAGAGTTCAATCTTCGTAACAATGCAGAAATAACCATTGAGGCGAACCCTGCCAGCAGCGAAATAGAAAAATTCAAGGCATTTAAAGACGCTGGTATTAACAGAATATCCATAGGGATTCAGAGCTTTAACGAAGAGCGGCTGAAATTCTTAGGAAGGAAACATAACAGGGCGCAGGCTATAAAAGCCATTGAAGCCGCAAAGGAAATATTCGGCAATTTTACTTTTGACCTGATATATGCAACCAAAGGGCAAACTGAAAAAAGCTGGAGTGATGAACTGGATTTTGCATTAAAATTTGACCCACCGCATATTTCGCTTTACCAATTGACCATTGAGAAAGGCACAGAATTTTACAGCGAAACAAAAAATGGGGCAATAAAAACCACAAAAGATGAATTGTCTGAGAATTTATATTTCCAAACGTTAGAGCGGTTAAAACATAACGGTCTGGAAAGATATGAAATATCTAACTTTGCCAAACAGGGTTTTGAGTCACAGCATAATATGAATTACTGGAATTACGGGGAGTATATGGGGATCGGCGCAGGCGCACATAGCAGGGTAAAGATAAAACCTGCGGGCGAACTATCAGAGAGCAGGTATTCCATTTATGACATCCATAACCCTGAAAACTGGCTGGATGCAGTTTTTAAAAAGGGCAATGGCATACAGAAAAAAGCAATATTATCAAAACAGCAAATGCTTGAAGAAATGCTTTATATGGGGCTAAGAATAAGGGAGGGGATAAGCTTAAATAATTTTCAGAAGGTATTAGAAAAAGATTTTTTTGAGATATTTAAAAAAGAAAAAATAAGTTTTTTTGAGC
>DQGZ01000016.1:0-4463 GCA_003531345.1 Alphaproteobacteria bacterium
GCTCTTCCGATCTAATTAAATAAGGGTTTTCAAAAGGCTCTATCTTCGTGCGGGAAAAAAACTGCTCGCCTAATTTCTCAAAAGAATTTATGAACTTCAACGACATTAAATTAAAAACCTAAAAATGAAGAAAGTATTCTGCATAATTTTATTACTATTTTCTACAAATTCTTTTGCACAGCATTTCACTACTAATGATAAAAATATAAAAGTACAGTTTGGTGGGCAGAATAAAACTGAAGGAAGTAATATAATTTACCAGAAACAGGCACCTGCACAGAATATTCCAAGCCCAATAAAGGAAGGTTCAGCAGGGCAGAAAATATACCAGCTAAGTGATGAGCAATTGCTTCTAAGCCAGAAGATAAAAGAAAAACCAGAAATAAAAACTGACTGCGACAGGGGTAATGAAGTCTGCCTTATTTCCAATGTTTTCAAAGACAGAATAGTGGTAGAGTTGGAGAACAGAACTTTTGCAACCCGTACCATAAAAATAAAAACCTATTTCCAGAATGTTAAAAGCCTCACCAGCATTGGTAATAATTATGAACTTACTCTGGCATCAAAAGAACGGAAACTGATAGATACAATAATACAGGTAGACCCTACCCTTTCATACGGATATAAATATGACTACACCTCATATATGGGCAAGAAAGATGCCGTACATGACGACTCATATATTTATGACCTGCCATTTGAATATGGTAAAAGTTATAAATTATTGCAGAGTTATGGCGGCAAGTTTTCCCACTCTGGCCCTGAAAATTACTACTCCTATGATTTCAGAATGAATACTGGCACACCAGTAACTGCCGCAAGGGATGGGCGAGTTATAATTGTAAAAGAGAATTTTACGCAGGGCGGCCCTCACAAGGCTTATGAATTCCGTGCTAACAGGATATATGTTGAACATTCAGACGGCACAATCGGTATTTACACACACCTTGCAAAGAACGGAGCTATAGTAAAAGTTGGAGATTATGTCCAAAAAGGCCAGCATATCGGGTATAGTGGCAATACTGGCTTTTCTGATATTCCCCACCTGCATTTTAATGTTTCTAAAATCATTCGCGAACAAAACTTCAGGTCATTACCAATAAAGATAAGAACCTCAAATGGCATAGAGCGCCAGTTGAAAGTTGGGGTTTATTATGGGAAATAGATGTCAGATATTAGACGTTAGATGTCAGATTAAAATAACTTTTTTAACTTAATTATCTCTATTTAAAAATGAGACCATATTACTTAAAAAAACCAACATCTATCATCTAACATCTAACGTCTACTCTCCCCATATCTCCTTCAGCCTATCCACCCGCCCGCTGCCATATTTGTATGCGTTATAGTGCACAGAGTTCTTTTTATAATATTTCTGGTGATATTCTTCCGCTGGAAAGTAGTTTTTATAGGGCAATATCTCGGTTTGAATTTCACCATCTAAAATCTTCATACTTTCAATTTCTGCAAAAAACTTTTCTGCAACCTGCTTTTGAATGTTGTTATGATAAAAAACTGCGGTCTTATATTGGGGTCCCTTATCTGCGAATTGCCCTAGGGGGTCTAGCGGGTCAATATTTCTTATGAATTTTTCCAGCAGCGTTTCATAAGTTATTTTTTGGGGGGTAAATTTTATCTGTATTGCTTCATAGTGAGCTGTCTCTTTATTGCTTACCGCTTCATAATTGGCGTCATCCTTATCGCCACCACTATAACCAACATTAGTTTCTGTAACACCTTCAAGTTCGTCAAACACTGGCTGCATACACCAGAAGCAGCCACCTGCAAAAGTTGCAATTTCATAATTTGTTTTCATATCCCCTGCCCTGCCTGTTATTGGTAATGATAGTAAAGCCAGAAATGCTATAATATATTTTTTCATAGAGTTTATTTTTGTATATAGCTATATTCGGGTACTAGTTAAAGATAGTTACAATAAATGCTTACATATAATCTCTCCACAGATCCTAAGTACATATTAAACTTTATTGAAAAAAATGGTGGTGAAGCCAGATTGGTTGGCGGATGCGTACGTGATTACCTACTTGGTAGAGAGATTAAGGATATAGATATTGCAACCACCCTGCTACCTGAAGACATAAAAAGAATATTTACCAAAGAAAAAATAAAAGTAATTCCCACTGGAATTGATTTTGGAACCGTTACCGTTCTATATAAAAATATTCCTTATGAAGTAACCACTTTGCGGTCTGATATTAATTGCGATGGCAGGCATGCCGCAGTTAAATTCACCACCGATTTCAAAATTGACTCAGAGCGCAGGGATTTTACTTTTAATGCCCTTTACATGGATAATAAAGGTAGAATTTATGACTTTCATAATGGTCAGGAAGACCTAAAAAAAGGCATAGTAAGGTTTATTGGCAATGCTGAAGAACGTATAAAAGAGGATTATTTGAGGATATTAAGATATTTCCGCTTTTTTGCACGGTTCTCAACGGGTGATTACCTTGAAAGTGAGCTTGCCGCTGTAGTAAAAAACAAGAATGGTCTGAAAAAAATATCCACAGAAAGAATACGGGTGGAATTTCTAAAGACCATAACCCAGCCACAAGCACTTAAAGCCCTTAAAACAATGGAGGAAGAAGGTTTTCTTGAAATTTTAACTGGTATTAAGCATTTTGGCATCAAGCACCTGTTGGTAAACAACAACCCTATTCTGGTTCTTGCTTCCATTCTACCACTGGAAAATTTTGATAATGCTGTAGAAAAAATATCTGAGCGGCTCAAGCTGTCAAAAAAAGAGAAAAATTTTTTACAGCGTTTAGGGGCAAGCCTGAAACTTGATTTTTCTGATAAATATCAGGTTAATAATTCAGCAAGGATAAATGGCAAAGAAGAATTTCTTGATTATTTGATATTGAATTATTTTAAGAACAATATTGAAAGCACTTTGTTTACCAGCCTTACTAATGAGATATTACACCTTGATATACCAGATTTCCCATTAAAATCAGCTGACCTGATAAAGCTTGGTTATAAAGGCAAAGCGTTGGGTGAAGCCCTAAGAAATGCAGAAGAGATATGGGAACGCAGCGGATATAAAATGAAGGCAAACGAAATTCTTAAGGGGTTTTAGCATCCCTCTCCTCTTTTTTGAGGTAAAAGAACCACATAGCAAAAATAACAAAAGCAAGTGAGAACCAAGTTATTATATAGATTGCATGCTGGTTATAGAATTCCAGCTTGCCAGAAACAGGCACAGGATATTTGAACTCATTATAATTTGTTGGCTCTGTTTGCTGAATGAGTATTTCCCTAATATTTTTCATACCGGAATCAACTTCCAGTTTATGAGCCATTTTAGGCAAATCAATCCAGAACCAAATATTTTTTTCAGGCATATTCTGCGGCATATACCATGGCGCCCTGCCCTTTGCCTCCCTTATTATTCCTTGCAGCGGTATTTCAACATTGGTTCTGTACAGGCTGTCTGGTCTTTTTAATGGCTCTTTCATATCTTCTGGTATCCAGCCCCTGTTAACAAATACCACCTGCCCTTCGGTAGTTACAAAAGGGGTTATTATATGGTAGCCAAGTTCATTCTTGTCACGCTCTGCAGTTAGATATTTTGCTGAAAGAAGCATTTCATTATCATGCTGGAAGGAGCCAAACAAAAAAACTTTTTTGAACAGGTCATTCCCCTCTTTATATTCAGAGATTTTAAATTCTATAGGTGGTTCATTAATGAATTTTTCTACCTGTAATATAAGCTGCTCTTTCATTTGCAGGCGCTTTACCTGCCACAAGCCCAATGCAATACAACCCGCAATAACCGAAAGAATGAATATATTAAATAAATGTTTTTTCATATTCTATACCTTGAAAAGCACTAAATCACCTTTCTTGGTCTACCACGCTTGCTGGACTTCCTATCACCATCTGATGATGATTTGCTGTTATCTGCCTTTATCACTTCATCATTATTTTCCTTTCTGCTGGCGGATGCTGGCATATATTCCGCCTCTGCCTCTACCACATCATCACCTGTGGAGGAATTATTAACAGTTTTAATTGAAACCAGTGGATAACCCAAATAAAGAGCGGATTTTTTATAATTTGAAAGAGTTGAGCGCACCAGAACCCCAATCACCGCCGCAACTGGAATAGCAATTAAAACACCAGTGAATCCGAGCAAAGTGCCACCAGCCAGTAATGAAAATATTATCCATGTTGGGTGAAGCTGAACTTTATCTCCTACTAGTTTTGGAGTTATAAAATTGCCTTCGATCACATTACCAAAAATGAAAACCAGCAATGTTAGTACTAAACCATCTGAAAAGCCAAACTGGAAATAAGCCACCAGCAGGCCGATTATCATCCCGATAGTCATACCAACATAAGGTATGAAGGTCAATAAACCAGTTAAAACACCAATAGCAACCCCATAATCAAGCCCAACCAATGAAAGGTTAATTGAATAAACCCTGCCAAAACATCTA